>NZ_JABULD010000125.1:0-36094 GCF_014060985.1 Pseudomonas sp. MD195_PC81_125 | reverse complement strand
GGTATCAGCCGTCGGGCCTGTGATCAGAACATTATTGCGCCTTTTGCGGCTGTTGCGCTTTCCACGCTTTGAACTCGGCCCATTCGGCGCGGCGTTCAGCCTGTTTCTTCTGGATCTCGTCGAATTTCTTCTGTTGATCCGGTTTCAGCAGGTTGCGTACGTCAGCTTCGGCTTTCTTGTGGTTGGCCGCCATCTCGTCTTTCATGGCTTTCTGGTCAGCCGGCGAGAGTTTTTCCAGGTACTTCTCGACCACCTGGCGACGTTCGTGCATCTGCTCGCCCATGATCTTGCGGATCTGATCGCGCTGTTCGCGGGTCAGGTCGAGTTGGCTGTACGGGCCTTTGCCGTGTTCGCCGTGCATCTGACCGCCGTGGCGTGGGCCGTCGAGTGGGCCACCCATCGGGCCACCATCCTGTGGCATGGCCATGGCGACGGTTGGCAGAGCGGCAGCGAACATCAGAGCGATAAGAGTCTTGCGCATGGTGTATCTCCTTGTCTCGTTCCCGGTACGTTCCGGATGAGTACAGATTACGGAGATCAAGGTCAGCGGCGGTCAGCGCTGCGTAAAGCTTGGGTAAAGACGCTTTGTCTCCAGCCTTACACATATCCCCTGTAGGAGCTGCGGCACGCTGCGATCTTTTGATCTTTAAAAGCATCGCAGCCTTCGGCAGCTCTTACAGGTTTGGGGTTGTTTTCAACACCGTGAACATAGATTAATGAGCTGTCGAAATGTGAAAAAGCGGCTATAAAGCGTTTAACTGTCCACCAGAGAGTGACAATGAACCCGTTCGAAGACATGCGTATTTTTTGCCAGGTCATGGACTCCGGCAGCTTCACCGCTGCAGCCGATCAGTTGGGTCTGTCCAAGCAGTTCGTCAGCCGCCGCTTGATGCAGCTCGAGGAGCGCCTCGGTGTGCGCTTGTTGAACCGTTCCACCCGACGCCTCGACGTCACGCCACTGGGTCAGAGCTACTACGAGTCGGCGCTGCGCCTGCTCGGCGAAGTGGAGCAGGTCGAACAGGGCATCGCCGGGCAGACCGCCGAGCCGCGCGGGACGATTCGCGTCAGTGCGCCGCTGTCGTTTGCCGTGGCGCATCTGGGTTGTCTGTTGCCGCTGTTTTTGCAGCGCTATCGCGATGTCACCGTGGAAGTGGATTTGAGTGATCGCCCGGTGGACCTGCTCGGCGAAGGTTATGACCTGGCGTTGCGCATCGGTGTGCTGGAAGACTCGACGCTGATCGCCCGGCGTATCGCCGCCATCGAACGGGTGTACTGCGCCAGCCCCGCGTATCTGGCCGAACGTGGCACACCGCTCAACCCCGAAGACCTGCACAGCCACGACTGCCTGCCGTACGGCCATGGTCGTTCGGTGCAATGGCGCTTCAACGCGGGGCAGGGCAAGCCGCTGCTGGTCAACGTCACCGGGCGCATGCGGGTGAACAACGGCGAGCTGCTGAGGGATGCAGCGGTGCAGGGAATGGGGATTACCTATCTGCCGACGTTCATCGTCGGCGCGGCGCTGAAGGACGGGCGACTGGTGCCGGTACTCGACGACTACAGGCCCGAACCGCTGACCCTGTCGGCGGTGTATCCGCAACATCGCCAGGCGTCGCGACCGGTGCAGGCGTTGGTCGAGTTTTTGCGCGAGCGCCTGAATCAGATGTAAGCGTTCCGAACTACAGGAGTGAGCCTGCTCGCAATAGCGGTGTTTCAGTCGATGATGATTTGGCTGAACCGCCACAATCGCTGGCAAGCCAGCTCCCACAGTGGATCGGCGGTGCGGCTTACAAAGTCGCAACAACCGTATTGATTGGGCTGTTCTAGACTCGGGGCCGCTCAATCACGAGCATCGTCCGGAGTGCGCCATGGAAGTGCCCAACAATAAAACCGCCATCGACAGCAATCGACAGGCGTGGAACGATTCCGCTCGCCATCATCGTGAATCGGCGGAATGGCGAGCGCTGTTGAACGACGTTTCGCAGGCAGATTTTTCCTGCCTCGACGATACCTTGCGCGGTCTGCTGGAACAGGTCGGCGTGGACGGTAAAGAGTTGATTCAACTCGGTTGCAACAACGGTCGCGAAAGCCTGTCGCTGTTTGCTCTCGGTGCACGCAGTGTGGTCGGCGTCGATCAATCGGAGGCGTTTCTCGAACAGGCTCGCGAATTGAACCAGCGCTCGCCGTACAACGCTGAATTCATCGAAAGCGATATCCATCACCTGCCGGCTGCGCTGCACAGCCGCTTCGACGTGGCGCTGATCACCATCGGCGTGCTGAACTGGATGCCCGACATCGGCGAGTTCTTTCGCCACGTGGCGTTAACCCTGAAACCGGGCGGCAAACTGGTGATCTATGAAACCCATCCGTTTCTGGAAATGGTCGACCCCGACGCCGAAGACCCGCACCGCCTCGCCAGCTCCTACTTCCGCGCCGAGCCATTCGTGCAGGAAGAACCGATTGTCTACGTCGGCAAGGTCGAGCAGCAGGCGGCCAAGTCCTACTGGTTCGTGCACACCCTCGGCGCGATCTTCAGCGGCGCCATCGCGGCCGGCCTGAACATCGCACACTTCAGGGAATATGCGCATTCGAATCGGGAGGAGGTGTATGACCAGTACCTGAATCGGCCAGCGCAGATGCCGCTGTGCTTCACCTTGGTCGCCAGCAAGGCCTGAAGCTTTCCATCGCTCCAACCGGCCTCATCGCTGGCAAGCCAGACTCCCACAGGTCTTCGGGTCTACACAACATCCTGTGGGAGCTGGCTTGCCAGCGATGGCGGCAGTCAAACCACCGTAAATTCTTCAGGAAACAGACTGATTGATTGCATGCCCCGGTTGAGCACAAAGATCAATGCCAAGGGCATGAATGACTTTTAGCACCGTCTCAAATCGAGGTTTTGCTCCGGGCGCAAAGGCCTTGTACAGACTTTCCCGACCCATGCCAGAGTCCTTGGCGATTTGAGTCATTCCGCGTGCTTTGACTACATAGCCGATTGCTCGGAGGAACTCTTCATTATCGCCGTCTGCAAGTACTTGTGAGAGGTACTCGCTTATGGCTTCGTCGCTATCCAGCAGTGCCACCATGTCGAACGTTGTCAAAGTCTGGCTCATGATTAAACCTCCTTTGCCATTTTTTTTTGCGCGTTGTATGTCTGCACTTGAGTGGATTTATCACCTCCTGCCAGCAGTACGATGATTGCACCGTTACGCTTTGTGAAATAGACCCGATAACCAGCGCCAACATCCACTCGCAGTTCCGATACGCCATCGCCAACGGATTTGGCGTCACCCAAATTGCCCGTCGCAGCACGATCAATGACGGGTAATTGCAATTCTGGCTCGCAGGTCTCGAACAGAGGCATGCCAAGCCCTGAAAACCGCTGTTTGCTGGATAAGATAAGTCATTGCTCGACTGTATCCAATTGGATACGGTCAATCTATCGGTTGGATCTCTAAGCGACGCCGGATGCGCCAATAGAGGTCGTAGGCAGTGATCCCATTATTTGTAGGAACGAAAGCCTCTGTAGGAGCGAGCCTGCTCGCGATGGCGGCCAAATGGCCGCCATGTCTTACGACCGAATCACGCCTGCGCCGCCGCACTCACCACCGGCCGCCCAGGTTTGCGCAGGGGGTCCAGGCGTGAGCCTTGATAGCGGCTTTCGCGGTAGAAGCGCCAGCGGCCGAACAGGCCGTAGACGTGGGTGACGCGGCCCTGTTCGTGGTAGCCCATGCGGATGTGCAGCTTCAGCGCCGGGATGTTGTGGGTTTCGCAGACGTCGACGACTTTGTCGCAGCCTTGAGCCGCCATGGCTTCCCAGAGGGCGACTTGTACGTCCACCGACAGGCTGGTGCCGAAATACGGCCGAGCCATTTCGCCGCCGAATTCGAAGAACTCGCCAGGTTTCACCGGGAACCAGCAGCCGTAATAGTGGCGGTCGTGGTAGTCGCGAATGCTGCCCCAGATGAAGGCCACCGCGTGGCCGTCGGCATCGAGGTACATGTGTCCGGTGTGACCCTCGGCGGCGAGTTCGGCCATGGTGTCGACGCGATCGCCGAAGTGTTTGGCGAACGCCCCGGTGTTCAGCGGGGTGATATCGACTTTGCGCAGGCCTTCGTAGGGGCGCAGCGTGTGCGGCGGCACCGGGGAGACCAGATCGCGCTCCATCCACAGCAACTCCCAGTGGAAGAACACGTAGCGTTTCCACAGGGTGGCGAAGAGACGGCCGAGGCCTTTTTGACGGATGCGTTCGCGCAGCTTTTCGATAACACTCATGTTGCCCTCCGTGGCCGAGGCCCGGTGTGGTGGATGTTGCTGTTGTGAGGATGAATCAATCGAGTGCCGCGGCACCCCGTAAAAAATCTTTGTTCAAATCGGCATAGGACACCCGCGGCACCCCCCGTCAGCCGCTGCTCCAGCACGCGGTTCAGGGATTCTCCGGGGTTGAGATAGGCATCGCCGAAATCGCTGTCGAGCTGATTGGGGTGGGCGACGATTTCCAGCACGCCGTCGCTCGGTGCGGGGGCGTTGCGCAGGTCCACTGGCGTGCATACGTAGTCCGCCGTCGCGCCGGCCAGGCTCTGCAAGCGCCAATTGAGCAAACCTTTGAACACGCGTTTCGGCAGACTGAGGTTCTGCCCCAGATTGCGCGCCAAACGAATCGGCACGCCTTGCTGAGCGGCAAACCGCGCGACGATTTCACCAATCGGCCAGATGTTGTGCACGTGTTGGTGCGAATCGATGTGGCTTGGCCGTACGCCATGCTCGACACAACGCTGCCACTGCGCCTGCAACTCTTCTCGTACTGCGTCGCGATCTTCGCGACTCAGCCACAGGCTATGGCGTGGCAGGCTCAGATCGAACACGCCGTGGCCATCGCAAAAGGTTCGGCTGCGCAGAATCGAAGCACTCAGCGGCCGGCCGTAAGTCAGATTGAAGTGCAATCCGACCCGACCTTGCAGCGATGCATGCCTGGCCATCGCACAGGCCGCCTCAAACGCCGGCATGTTGGCCATGGCCGTGGCCGAGCTGATGACCCCAGCCTGAAACGCGGCGAAGATCGTCGCGTTTTCGTTCGGGCTCAAACCGAAATCGTCAGCGTTGACTATGACTTGGCGAGGCATGATCGCCCTCCGTGGTGATGACGACAGGTGTCGGTGCCGGTCTGGCCGCACGTCGCACGCGCCATTGCTGCACCGTTGGTTTCAAGCGATGCCAGAGGCGCAACCCCAGCCCCAGCAATATCCCGCTGGGGCGCCAGGAATAGAAACTCCAGCGCCAGTGTTCCAGTTGCCCGGTCATGCGCTCGTGTAACTGGTGGCTGGAGTTTTCCAGGCTGACCCGCGAGGCATCGATCCAGCGCCAGTGCTCATCCAGCCCCCAGCGAATCCATTCCTCCAGCAACACCCGGCCGCTGCCCAGATCGGCGTATTGCGGCAGGAACGCGAGGTTGTAATCGTAGAGTCGGCCCTGTTCGAACAGGCCGAGCCGATAGCTGATGCAACGTCCGTCCAGTTCCAGCATCACCACGCGCACCCGATCCGAAGCGGCGAGGGCGGTGAAGGCGGTTTCCATGCAGCGGCGGCTGCGTTCGCTGGCAAAGATCCCGACGCCTTCGTCGCCTTTCCAGCTGACCGCTTCGACTTCGCTGATGGCCTGCAACAATGGGCCCATGCTGGTCGCGTCGGGAATGATCCGCCGCACCTCGGCGCCGCACGCGGCAATCCGTTTGCGTGCCCGGCGCAGCTTGTAGCGCGGGTCGCCCGAGACTTCCTGGCGGTCAGCCTCGCTGATCAGGTGCACCGGCACCCGGCAACTCAAGCGACGTTCGCCGGTGGAGCTGTGGGCCATCCATTCGGTGAGCACGCTTTCGTCGCCGACCGGCTCGGAGATTTCGTTAAATTGCAAAAGGGCGTGGGGCACTCGCTGGCGAATCAGCCGCAGGACCTGGCGCATGTCTTCGGCGCCCAGCAGTGATAGCAACGCCAGGCGATCGGTCAGCGGATAACCCAGGTGATGCACTACACGAAATGGCAATCCGAAAAACCTTTCACGGCTCGCCACCAGTGGCAGGCACAGGCGCAATTCGTCTGCTTCCCAACCCAGCAATACATGCAGCCGCTCATGCGCGTCGAGCGCCTGCTCTGCCGCACACAGCCAGTCGAGGCTGTTGAACGGCGTGTGATCCGTCACCCGCAGGCGCAGCGCTTCATAGGCCGCCGCCGGAAAGTCGGGTGCGCACAACGAAGTGCGCCATTCGAATCGCGCCATAGACTCAGGCCGCCGTTGCTGTGACAGGTGGACGGGACGGTTTGCGCAGCGCATCCAGCCGCGAGCCGCTGTAGCGGGTTTCGCGGTAGAAGCGCCAGCGACCGAACAGGGTGTAGACGTTCATGATCCGGCCTTGCTCGGTGTACCCCATGCGCAAATGCAGTTTCAGCGCCGGGATGTTGTGGAATTCGCAGACGTCCACCACCTTGTCGCAGCCTTGGGCCGCCATGGCTTTCCACAGTTGCAGTTGCAGGTCTACCGACAGTTCGCTGCCCCAGTAGGCGCGGGTCAGTTCGCCGCCGAACTCGAAGAATTCCCCGGGTTTCACCGGGAACAGGCAGCCGTAGTAATGCCGGTCGAAGTAGTCCCGTGCGCTGCCCCAGATGAACGCCACGGCATCGCCCTGATCGTCCAGGTGCATGTGCCCGGTATGCCCTTCGTTGGCCAGCTCGGCCATGGTCCCGACGCGGTCGCCGAAGTAGCGGGCAAAGGCGCTGGCGTTGTCGGCGGTGATTTTTACTACCCGCAGCGGCGGGTACGGTTTGAGGCTGTGCGGTGGCACCGGACTGACCAGATCGCGCTCCATCCACAGCAGTTCCTGATGGAAAAACACGTAGTGCTTCCACGCCTTGGCGAGAGTGGCGCGCAGGCCTTTTTGTTTGATGTGCTGGCTGAGTTTGCTGACGGTACCCATGTTCTATACTCCGGCGATATCGCAGGGCGAACGACTGTGGCGAGGGAGCTTGCTCCCGCTCGGCTGCGCAGCAGTCGCCAATGGGGTCGCAAGTATTGGGGCTGCTTCGCAGCCCGGCGGGAGCAAGCTCCCTCGCCACAATTTTGTTTTCGCCATGCATTGTCTGAAATTCGGGTTCATGACGCGCTCCAGCTCAGGGCGAACAGGGTTTCCCCTGGCACTTCGAAGCTGACGCGTCCGTCGCGGCAGGCAAGCGGCGCGTCGCGGCTGCGGTTGTCTGCGCCGAAGTAACGCAACGCACCGTTGTTGAGTGGGCACTTGGCACCACTCAGGTCGACCCGCTGCAAACGCGTGCCCTTGTTCACACCGAGCAGGCCACGCTGGTCGTCGCCGGCCATCGCCAGCACATCGACTTCAAAGCCGTCGTTCTCCAGCCACAGCACCTGATGCAGCCAGTGCTGCGCGATGAACTGCTGGGCCAGCCCCACCGGTTTCAGCTCAAAACGCTCAGCGCCCAAGACCCGGATCATCCCTTTGGGGTATTCCGGTTCATCGGCGGCCTGAAACCAGTTGAGCATGCTCAGCAAACCGTCCTGCGAGGCGTTGATCACCACCGAGGTCCACCACAGCGCGGCGTAGCGGGTTTCCTGATCGTAGGGGCTGAGGCTGGAGCCGCTGGACAGGTTGGTCTGATCCAGCAGCAAAGCCTTGCGCGGTTGGCCGCGAGCGTCGAGGCCAACCAGTTCGGCAGCGCGGCGCACGCTGTCGCGGTAGACCCGGGTGGCGAGCAGATCGCGGATCATCCATTCGTGCCACGCCAGCGCGTCGATCTGCCCGGCGGATTCACCGAGCAAGCGCCGCGCCCAGTCAATGCCACGCTTGTCTGCCGCGTTATCGGCGAACGGCCCGTTGACCAGCCGCGAACTGGCCGGCATGGCGATGCGCACGCCGGCCCTGGCATTCGCTGGATCGCTGCGTACTTGCCTGGCCATGCTGGCGAAAATCGCCCGGTATTGCTCGAAGCTCGAATAGTTGAGGTTCGGCTCATCGGCAAAACCGATGTAGTGCGTGCCTTTGCCGCCCAAGGCGCGGGTGCTGGCCAGCCACGCGTCGAGCCCGCCATTGCTTTGCACATCGGCGCGCAAATCGGCCTGACGCTGGCTGCCGGCGAGCAGGGTAATGTCCTGACGGATGCCGAAGCGCTCCTGATAAACCTTGCGAAACGCGTCTTCGAAGTGCGGGTTCTTCGCCGTGACATCGACAAAGCTGTAGTAACTGGCGGCGGTCGCTTTCAACGCATCCAGCACCGCATGGCTACTGGCGGGCGGCATCACGTAGGGCAGGGCGATGCCCAGATCCGGCGTGCGTCCGAGGATTTTGTCGTGCAGGGTCAGGTGGATCTGGCCGGTCTCTTCGCGCACAGGTTTGAGTTGCTGCGGCGTCTGCGCAAACCGATTGGCCGTGCCGTCGAGCCAGAACGCCGCTTTGCCGCTGCCTTGCAGGCGCAGACGCCAGACCTGTTCGCGTTCGCTGACCGGCAACGCCAGTTGATCGAACTGCCAGTAGGCGCGATAGGGTTTGAGCGCCAGCGTCAGTGGCTGATCATCGCCCACGCGTTGCGCCTGCAGCGCGTTGACCCCGCCATGAAACTTGCCGGCCAGCACCGCGTGTTCCCCTGGCGCCACCTTGAAATACAACTCGTCGCCGTTCTGTGTCTGCGCGCTGAAATGCACCTTGGCCGGCTCGAACAGCGCCACCGTGTGCTCATCGTGTTCGACCCGATAATTGCGGAAGCTGTAGCCAGGGATTTCCAGGCGATAACTGGCAGCGCCGGGCAGCAACGGCCAGCTCTGGGTGCCGCGGGTTTCGCTGGCCTTGATCAAGCGTTCGCCCTGCAGTTTGCCCTGGCCGTCGAGCAGGTACAGATGCTCTTCGTTGGCGTCGGCCTGCCACGCCGGAGTCCAGCGCACGGTCACGCTGTCCGGGCGGTCGGCTTGCAGATACAGGCTGCCGTCGCGGATTTTCGCCCCCAGCGCATCGACGCGGCAAAGGCGTCCAGCGACAGGCCGAGACCGAGCAGCAGGACCAGGCGGTTCATGCGGCCTTCCGGTGCAGCATCTGCCACATCGGCGCGATGTCACTGGGCAGGATGATCAGGGTTTGCCAGAACGCCACGCCGCTCAAACGGCAGTACAACACCAGCATCGCCACCGTCACCGCCAGATAGGCAATCGACGACGCCGCTGCTGCGCCGACGATGCCGTAGGCCGGAATCAACACCAGGTTCAGCGCCAGATTGAGCAGGGCGCCGAGGCCCATCAGCAGCGACACCGTACCGGGGCGGTTTTTCCCCAGCAGGTCCAGACGCAGGATGCTCGCGTAGCACAGCCCGAGCAGCCCCGGCAGCAAGGCGAGCAGCGCCGGATACGCCGGTTGGTAAGCGATGCCGAACAGGGTGACGATCAGCCAGTTGCCGATCACGGCCATGCTCAGGCACGCGCCGAGCATCACTGTGGCGGTCAGGCGCAGGGCCAGCGGGGTGACCTTGTCCATGCCTTCGTCCTGTTGCAGCAGGCGTTTCATCAGCGGCGTGGTCACCGCTTCCGGGACGATCAGCAGCAGTTCGGCGGCGGCGCTGGCCATCGCATAATGACCCAGCGCGGTGCTGCCGAGCAGAGCGCCGATGAACAGGTAGTCCGAGCGCAGAATCACCTGCTGGAACAGCAGATCCGGATGGCTGCGCGCACTGTAGCGCAGCAGTTCGTTCTGGCTGGCGCGATCCCATTGCAGGTGCAGCGGTTGCGCGCGTTTGAGCCAGACCCAACCGGCCAGCACCACCAGGCTGATTCCGGCCAGCCAACTGATCAACGCCGCTTCCAGTGCCGCGCTTTTCCACATCCAGAACAGCGCGAGAAACAGCAGCAGCGGCGCCAGCGATTCGGTCAGGCGCAAGGCGTTGAACGCGACCACGCCACCGGAGGCGTTGTGCAGGGTCAGCAGACCGCTTTTCAGCACGGTCAGCGGTACCGCCAGCAGTAACAGCCAGGCCAGCAGACCGAGCTGCACGGTGACATCCAGTTCACTGCCGAACTCACGCACCAGCGCCACCACCAACAAGGTCAACAGGCCGGCGAGCAAGCATCCGAACACCAGCACCTGACTCAGCAGCAACCCCATCGGCCGTTGCTTGGCGGCCTGATAACCGACGGCTGAATTCAACCCGCCACTGGTGGCAGCGCTGATCAGATCGGGCAAGGTGCTGAGCAGCGCAAACAACCCGCGCTCACTAGGGCCGAGGATCCGCGCCAGCAGCACGTTGCGCAGCAAACGCAAGGCGATCATCGCCAGTTTGGTGCCCATGCTCAGCGCCAGATGCTTGAGGTAATGGCTGCGGCTCATGGCCGGTTTCCACGAAAGATGCGCCACGACAGCAGCTCGGGATTACGCGCGGTGCGTTGGCTGACGCCGAAACGTGGCAGGTTCAGTGGATCGCCTTCGCCACGATAGATGCCGGTGCCGGTGCCCAGCGCGAACGGGTAATCGTGGGCAGCCATCTGCTTGCGCACACGGTCGTCATTGTTGCCGTTGGGGTAGCAATACACCGGCAGTGGCCGGTTGCAGCCGTTGTTCAAGGCGTCGCGGCTGCGGCGGATTTCTTCGCTCAGGCGCACATCGTCCAGTTCCGTGAGGATCGCGTGGCTGGCGCCGTGCGGGCCGAAACGCACCAGTCCCGAGGCTTCCAGCGCCCGCACCTGATGCCAGTCCAGCGCTTGCGGCTGCGCTTCGGGCGGACATTCGTCAGTCAGGCGTTGGAGCATCGCCGGTTCAAGGTCTTTGAGGCTTTGCAGGTAATGCAGCAGCGACAGGCTGCGGCGGTCGACATCGATGTCATCGACCAGTACCGGCAGTGGGTGGTGGATCATGTGCAGGTATTCGATCAAGTGCATGCGGGCCTTTTCGCCATGCTGCCCCACAGGGTCTCGCCAAGGCTTTCCCACCAGAAGCGCTGGCGGCTGCCGATGAAGTCGGTGGAGAGAAAGATGCTCGCCGGCACCTGATGTTTTTGCAGCAGCGGGAACGCATTGACCGCGTTGTCGCGCCAGCCGTCGTCGAACGTCAGCGCCACCCGTGGACGGTCGCTGCGCAGTGAGGTGGGCGCAAGGATGTCCATCAGCGGTACGCAATCGAAGTGTCGGCGCAGCCACACCAGCAGGTGCTCGAAGGCTTTCGGTCCGACACACAGCTCATTGCGGTGCGGCAAGTCGGCGGCGCGGTCGTTGGCCAGCACCCGGTGCAACATCAGGATCACCCCGGCGCCGTGCAGCTGATTACGTCCCACCGGGGAATTGAGGTAAAGCCAGCCACTGGTGCGTTTTATTAATTGTTTGATCGCCATGGCTTCGCTCCTTTCAACGGTTTTGTTCAGGATTCCACTGGGCGTAACGCTGGCCGCGCAGGAACTGCCACAGGCCGATGCTCATGCCTGCCAGCGTGACCAGCAGAAATGCCGCAAGGCGAAACGGTTTGGGTAACCGGTGTTGTGAATCCAGCAGTCCGGCAATCGCCACGGCGTAACCGAACAGTTGGGCGATCAGGGCCAGTCGATAGAATCCGTGGTCCTCCCACAGCCAGAAATTGCTCAGCAGCAATGGCAACAGGAGGATCGGTGCCAGGCGGCGGATCAGCTTGTGGCTGATCAGCGCAATCGAATACAAGCCATGTTTGAACGGGTTGAGCAGTTCACGGCGCTGGGCGAGGCTTTGCAGGCCACCGACGGTGACGCGTTGACGGCGGCGGAATTGTTTATCCGCTTCGTCGACACCGTGGTCGATCACCTGCGCCTCGGGCACATAGACAATGCGCTTGAAGGCGACCGGCGCGCAGGTGCTGAGAAAGAAGTCGTCATTGACCTCCGCCGGTACGCTCTGGAACAGCTCGCGGCGCAGGGCGAGCAGGGCGCCATCGGCCGAGACCATGCAACCGGTGCGATTCTCCACCCGGCGCAGCCAGCCCTCGTAATGCCGGTACAGACTGTCGCCGACGCTCAAGCCGCCACCGGTCACCGGAATCACCATGTGCCCGGCGCAGGCGCCGACATTCGGGTCACTGAGGGGCGCGAGCAGGTAGCCGAGGGTTTCCCGCGACCATTGGTTATCGGCATCGGTGAACACCAGAATATCGCCGGTCGCCAGCGCCGCCCCGGCGTTCAGCGTTGCCGCTTTGCCCTGGCGCGGCAGATCGAGGACGGTGATGCACGAATCGACCACCTTGTGCGCACAGGCCACGGTGTCGTCGCTCGAGCCGTCGCTGGCGAGGATGATCTGCAGCGTGGCCGGCTGATAGTCCTGCGCCAGCAGCGTGCGCAATTTGTGCTCGATGTGCCGCGCCTCGTTGTGCGCGGCGATCACGATGCTGATGTTCAGCGGCGGCGCCGGGCTGTGGCGCCAGGCCGGGAACAGCGGCGCCAGCACAGTCAGCAGCAGCGGGTAGCGAGGTAGGCGTACACCGGCAGCAGCAGGCATAGCCAGAAAATGAATTCAGCCACGGGCAGGCCTCCTGGCATTCCAATGACACAGACTGAGAATGAACGCGGCACCCGCCAGGTGCAGGCGCACCCAGTGCAGGCCCCAGAGTTGCAGGGTCAGGCCGATGTCGCGGTGTTTGATACTCTGCCGCACGCTCAGCACCAGCCCCGGCAGAAGGGTCAACGCGACCATGATCGCGGCGTGATGCGGGAAGCCGTCGAGCAACGCTGAAATCGCCAGGAAATCGAGGATCCACACCGCAATCGACAGCAACGGAAAACGCAGCAGGCGCAGGCTGAACCCGTGGGTGCGCAGCAGTTGCAGATGACTGCCCTGGCGCCACATTTCCTTGCCCATCCACTCGCGCCAGTTCATTTCGTAGCCCCAGTGCAGGGCGACGTTGTTGTTGATCGAGAGCAATACGGCGCCGTTGTCGCGCAGGCGCAGGGTGAATTCCTTGTCCTCGCCAGTGCGCAGGTGTTCGTCGAAACCGCCGACCTTGTCGAACCAGCGCCGGCGCATCAGCAGGTTGGAGCTGGGTAGCCAGTCCACCGGGTGCGAGCTCTGGTTGGACGGGCGCAGCGTGCGCCGTTGCCAGGCAGCGGCGTACCATGGGCGCGGCAGCGGGGGTGTGCAGGTCCAGACCGAAACACATCGGCCTGACCTTCGGCTTGCAGCTCGAACAAGGGCTTGAGCCAGTCTTCGGGCATCTCGACGTCGGCATCGATAAACGCGATCCACTCGCCGCTTGCCAGCAGGGCACCGCGATTGCGCAGCGCACCGATCAACAGGCCCGGCAGCACCAGCACCTGCGCGCCGAATTGACGGGCGATGTGCGGGCCGTCGTCGTTCGAGCCGTTGTCGACCACGATCAACTCGCAGTCGACATCGGCCGCATGTGCGGCTTTTTGCGCGGCCAGCAGCGTGCGGCCAATGTGCCGCGCCTCGTTGAACATCGGGATGATGATGCTGATCCGGCTCATGGTCTGGCCTCGGTCAGTGGCGCCTGTTCGGCTTTGAGGCGCAGGACGCTGGTCAGCGCGAGCATGATCCACACGTATTTCTGGTTCGGCGCGCTGAGGAACATCAGGAACAGGGTCAGCGACAGGAAGCTCACGCCGAGGTGGGTCATCAGATTTGCCTGTTGCCAATCGCGCCGCCGCATCCACGCGGCGCGTGCGCGAATCAGGTTGTACAGGCCGAGGCCGAGCATACCGACGAACAGCAGGCCGGCAGGAATCCCCAGTTCACTGAAGATTTCCAGGTAGGTGTTGTGCGCACGGCGGTACAGGTCGCCGATCTTGCGGTTGGCGGAAAACGCCTTGGCGTAGCCGGTGGTCGCGTAGTGCAGCGGGAAGGTGCCGGGGCCGGAGCCGAGCAACGGGTTCTCGCGGATCATCTGGCCGCCGACCACGATGTACGAGGCGCGGCGGCCGAGGGATTCGTCCTGTGCCTTGGAGCCGGCGCTGAGAATACTCAGCGACTGAATACGCGCGACGTAGCCGGCGGGCATCGCGTAGATTGCCAGCGGGATCACGATGGCTGCACCGAGCATGGCGAAGCCCAGGTGCCGAGGGCGAATCCGCGTCAGTTGCGCGCGGTAGTGCCAGCAACCGATCAGCAGACTCAAGGCCACCACCACCAGCCCGGAGCGCGATTCGGTCTTGGTCATGCCACCGAGCAGCAGCAGGCAGCAAGCGCCCCAGAACAAGCGGTGCAGCAGGTTAGGCCCCCGAATCACCAGCAGCAGGCCCAGCGGAATGGCGAAGGCGATCAGCAGGGCGAAGGCGTTGGGGTCCTCCAGCAGCCCGGCGGCGCGGCCTTGATCCTGGAATTTGGTCGAGAACATCGCCATGGCGCAGGTGGCACTGACGCTCAGGGTCACCAGTCGGGCGAACAGGTCCAGGTTCAGTTCACGGCCGATCAACAGGGTAATGACAAACAGGATCAGCCCGACGCTCAGTTCACGCACATGCCCCAGCGACATACCAAGATCATCGGTGTTGAGCAAACTGAGGAAATACAGGACGAGGAACCACAGCAGAAACCGCCAGATATTGCTGCGCAGGCGCTCGCCGGGAATCTGATGCAGGGCCAGTTGCAGCATCAGGATCACCGCCAGCGAGGCGCCGATCAGTTTGCTTCCGGACAGCGCACTGTCCTTGAAGAAACCTTCAAACGGCACCAGCGCGGCAATGCCCAGCAGGCCCCAGGTCGGCTTGCGGTACAACACCGTGAACCCCACCAGACCAATGACCGCACCCGGTGCGAGAAATGGATAAGGGCTGGCGAGCAAACCGATGCACACCAGACCGAGCAGCGTGACGATCGAGAGCGGGAAAATCATGCGCGTGCCTCCCGTGCCGTGCGGATGTACAGCTGCGACCAGCGTTCGGCCAGGGCCTTGAGGTCGTAGCGATCCTGTTGCGTACGCTTTGCGTTGTCACACAATTGCCGAGCCAGGTTCGGCTCGTTCAGCAGGTTATCGAGCTGGCGGGCGAGGTCGGCGCTGGCGGCGGGTGTCGCCAGCAAGCCGTTGTGCCGATGCTCGAGTACATCGGGAATGCCGCCGACCGCAAACGCCACCACCGGCACGCCGCTCTGCATCGCTTCGAGCAGAATCATCGGCGTACCTTCGGTGCGCGAGCTGATCACCAGCGCATCCAGTTGCTGCCACCATGGCTGCATGGCGGTCTGGTAACCGGGCAGGCGAATTCGTTGCTGCAAACCTGCGGCGTCGATCCGCGCCAGCAGCGCCTCACGTTCCGGGCCGTCGCCGAGCATCACCGCGTCCAGTTGCGGATGCTGGTGACACAGCGGAATCAGGGCATCGAGAAACAGGTCCGGGCCTTTCTCGCTGCTCAAGCGCCCGACATAACCGGCCAGCCAGCGCTGACGGTCAACGTTGCTGACCCGCGCGGCGGCGGCGGGTAACCCGTTGGGGATCACCTGCAGCTTTTCAGCTTGCACGCTGGCCTGACGATGCAATACCGCGATGCTCTCGGCCACGCACACCACCCGATCCACCGAGGCGGTGCGGCACAACTGCAGACTCAGCCAGGTGTAAAACTTCTGCTTGCGACTGCGCGGGGTGAAGCCGTGTTGGGTGATGACCAGCGGCAAGCGCAACAGCGTCGCGCCGACCCAGCCGAACAACAGCCCCTTGAAGTTGTGAGTGTTGATCAGCGGCCGTTCGCTGCGCCGGGCCCGCAGGTGGCGCAACAACTCGCCCGGCCCGGCACAACCACGACAGTCCACCCCGGCCTCGCGAAAGCGCGCGATCAACGCTGGCGGTGCATCGAGAAACAGCACCTGGTGCTGCCCCGGTGTCGCCAGGCAGTGATCGAGCAACATGCGCTCGGCCCCATAGAAGCCGCCGCTGCTGAGCAAGTGAATGATCGGCAGCGCGGCGTTCGGGGTGGACAGCGTGTTCAATTGCGCACCCAGTGCACGAAGCTTGGCACGGTCCAGTTCTTGTGCGGATTGCTCGGCAGCACGTTCTCGTCGTTGATCACCAGCAACACCGGCAGGCCCAGTTCGTGGGAGATCTGCGCCGGGTGTTTGAAACGGTGATCGAAGAACTCACGCACATAGACCAGGGCAATCGCCAGCAGCAGACCGGTGAACAGCCCGAACGGGATGATCAGCAGCGGTTTGGGGAACGCCGGCTCGGTTGGCTCGAACGGCGGGCTGAGCACTTTGGCGTTCGACAGGTCATCGTTGAGCGAACCGGCGGTGCTGCTTTCGGCAAAGCGTTGCGCATAGGTCGAGAACGCCGTGTGCAGCGCGTCGATTTCCGTGTCCATCTGCCGCAGCTTGCTCTGGGTCTGTTGCAAGGTGTGGATGCGGTTCTTGAACTCGGCGATGCGCGCGGTTTTCTGATCGATCACCTGTTGCACCACGGCCAGGTCGTTGGTGCGTTCCTGAATGCGGTTGCTCACCACTTTGAGGAACTGCTGGCGGGTGCGGGCGATCTGCTCGCGGGTCAGCAGCATCGGCTCGCTACCGGGCTGGAACACCGCGAGGTCATTCATGTAGCGGCTGACTTGCGTGGTCAGTTGCTCGCCCAACTGTTTGATTTCCCGATCCTCGAACGCCACGTTATCGACGGTGGTGGTGAAGGTGAAGGGGAAGGTGTAGTCGTTGAGCTTGTTGCTGCTGGCGGCCGTCAGCGCAGTTTTCAGGTATTCGAGCCAGCGCTGGCTCTGCAACAGGCGATCCTGATACAGGTTCAGGGCTTGCTCTTCGGTATTGATCGCGTTCAGGCGGAAGGTGATTTCTTCTTTCGGATCGGACGATGCAACACTCTCCAGCAGCGCTTGCCGATTACCTTCCAGTCCATCGAGGCGCACCTGATACAGGTGCTTCTTGGTTTCGTAGAAAGACTGCGGCAGGTCGATCGACTGCAGCGCCTGACGGCTGACCAGATAGTTCTGCAGCAGGGTCGCAACGAACGTGGTGCCCTGATGCGGATCCGGGAAGCTGTAGATGATCGAGATCACGTTGGAGCCGGGCAGGGTCTCGATCTTCAGGCTGTTGATCGCATCTTGCGTCAAGCCATCGAGCACCGTGTCACGCACCGGATCGGTTTGCAGCCCGAGCATGTTGCGCAGCGGATTGATCACGTACTCACGCAGCGGCGAAGAGACGTAGCGCCGGATCGGATCACTCACCAGTTTGGCAAACATCCCCACTGGCGGGTTGTACTCGCCCTTGTCGCGCAGCTCGCTGATGGTCTGGCGGATCAGCGCCGGGGACCGCAGGATGTTGCTTTCGGTTTCCATGTCCGCCAGCGACGGCGGAATGAAGGTGGCGTTATCGACCGTCAGTGACGTGGTGGCGTCACCCTGGGAAAGTTTTTTCGACTGCACGATCACCTGGGCGGTGATATCGAAGCTCTGCTTGAGCACCAGCGGCAGTACCAACGCGATGACTGCAAAGATCAGGAAGACCCGTTTCACCAGCTGCTTGTTGGCGAAGAAGATCCTGAAGAACTCATGCAGGTAGTTTTCCTTTGGATTCATGATCGGTCACCTGAGAGTCAGTTGTTGTTACTGCCTTTGTTGTCGACGCGGTAGCCGAAGCTGAAACCCACGCCCTGGAACAGCACCACATCGGCCAGTTGCCGGGCCAGATCGCCGGCACTCGCCAGTTTGGTTTTCGGCACGAACAGCATGTCGTCCGGTTGCAGGTAGGCGATCTGCGACGCATCGCCCGACAGGGCTTTTTCCACGTCG
Organism: Pseudomonas sp. MD195_PC81_125; assembly: GCF_014060985.1. Lineage (NCBI taxonomy): Bacteria > Pseudomonadati > Pseudomonadota > Gammaproteobacteria > Pseudomonadales > Pseudomonadaceae > Pseudomonas > Pseudomonas sp. MD195_PC81_125. Next base: position 18,374 of record NZ_JABULD010000125.1, on the reverse strand, counting down.
TAGTGCACGGCCTGCACCTGATTGCCGTTGCGGCGCATGATCACCACCGAGTCCAGACGCGCCTTGACGTTGGTGCCGCGCGCCAGGGTCAGCGCCTCAAGCACCGATACCGGACGGCGGATCGGGTAGGAGCCCGGTTGGCCGACCTCGCCCAGCACGTAGATCTCGTTGCCAGCGGTGGACTTGAGCATCACATCGACGCTCATCCGCCCCGGCAATTGCGCGTACTTCTGGTTGAGGAAGGTTTCCAGTTGATTGATGGTCATGCCTTGCAGCGGCACGGCGCCGATTTCCGGAAAGCTCGCGTAACCGTCGTTGCCCACGGTGATCTCGCGGCTCATGCCGGTGGCCGGGTGATTCAGCGCGCTTTTCAGGTTCTGCTCATTGGTCAGCGGACTGATGACCTGCACCGTCAGTTGATTGCGGTTGGGCTGGAACAGCTGTTTGCGCTGGTAGGCACGCTGGATTTCATCGCGCGCCTCATCGGCGGTCAGGCCGGCGATTTTCACCGAGGTGTTGGCGCCGGGCAGGTTGATGGTGCCGTCGGGCAGCACCAACTGGTTGCCATTGAGCTGGCTGGCAGCGGTGAAGTTCAGGCCGATCTGGTCACCCGACTGCACGCGATAGGCATCCGAGCCGCTGGTGCTGATGTGGAAGATCACATCCAGCACGTCTTGCGGGCGCAAGGTCTGCTCGATCTTCGGCATGTCGGTGGCCTGGGCGTTGGCCGGGGTGGCGGTGAGAATGTTCACCGGCATGTGCTGGGTTTCGGAATTGCTCGAGCAGCCTGCAAGCGGCAGCATCAGCAGAACCAGTATCTTGGCGTTCATGGCGTCATCCCTCGCGTTTGCTTACAGGTTTTTGTAGAGCCACTTGGGCATGTAGTACTTGCGCCGGTTGAATACGCTGCCGACCACTTTTGCCCCGGCCTGGGTCAGGCGTTGCACGGCGGCCTGGGCGACTTCCCAGCGGGTGTCTTCGGCGCGCACCACGAACACCACGCCATCGACCTGAGTGGCGAGCACCAGCGTGTCGGCGGCGGAATACACCGCGTCACCGTCGATCACCACGAAGCGATACTGCGTGCCCAAGCGGTCGAGCAGCGGGCTCAGGCGCTCGGCGGTCAAGTGTTCGAGGGTGCGGATCGGCCGGCCGTTGGGCAGCACGTGGAACGGCAGGCTGGAAACCTGCACCACGCAATCCTGCAACAGCGGCGGGTTGTCCGGGTTGAACAGCAAGTCGCGCAGGCCGCGCTCCTTGCCCAGGTTCAATTGCTGCGTGAGGCTGCCCGCCGACTGGCTGGCGTCGACCAGCAGCACTTGGCCGCTGCTCATCTGCGCCAGTTGGCTGGCCAGCGCCAACGCGCTGGTGGTGGTACCGGCGCCGGGGTTGGCGGCGGTCAGGAACAGGATCCGCAGATCCAGATCCAGCACGGTCGAAATCAGGTTCGATTCGCTGGGGTTGGCAATGCTCAGGCTTTTGTTGGTTGAACCGTCCATTAGCTTGCTCCGTGGCCGCTGAATACTTTGAAGGGGGTTTTCAACAAGATCTTCAGATCAAGCAAAAGGCTTTGCTCGGCGATGTAGCTGAGGTCCAACTCAACGCGCTGGTCGAAGTCGATGTTGCTGCGTCCGGAGATCTGCCACAGGCCGGTCATGCCGGGGTAGATGCTCAGGCGCGCGAGGTGATTGTCCTTGTAGCGGTAGGCGTTGAACGAAGTCGGCCGCGGGCCGACCAGGCGCATGTCACCGCTCACCACGTTGAACAGGTTGGGCAGTTCATCGAGCTGGTGCGCCGCAGGAAACCGCCAATGCCGGTGATGCGTGGGTCTTTGTCGATTTTGAAATCGATGGCGTCGACCCCGTGCTTGTTGAGGTGACGCAGCGATTCCTTCAGCTCTTCGGCGTTGCAGACCATGGTGCGGAACTTGTACATGCCGAAGGTGCGGCCGCGATAACCGGTGCGTTTCTGCACGAACATCACCGGTCCCGGGCTGGTGAATTTGATGGCTAGTGCCAGGCCCAGCAGCAGCGGCGAGAACACCACCAGCAGCACCAGCGCACCGACGCAGGCCAATACCCGGTTGGTGCGGGACAGCGTCCATGGCCGGCCACCGTCACGGCCGGTCAACCAGCCACGGCCCTGCCTGTGGATGGCGGAATCGAGGCGCATTCGGTGCTCGGGATCCATGCGCTTGTCACGGCGCATCTGGTTGATCGGTACACCTTGTTCATGTCCAGTCATGGGGTCCTCCGCTGATGTTCAGCCGCGAGCGGCGCGTGGGCGATAGGCAGTGGGGTAGTAGTCGCGAAACCAGGCGATGAAACGCCCCAGTCCTTCATCCAGCTCGATCCGGGGCTGGAACCCGGTGGCCTGGGCCAGATCATCGGTCTCGGCACAGGTGTTGAGCACATCGCCCGGTTGCAGGGGCAAGAGCTCGACAATGGCTTTCTGGCCGAGGTGCTTTTCCATCAGCGCCAGGTAGGTTTTCAGCTCCACCGGGTGGTGGCCGCCGATGTTGAACAGGCACCACGGGGCCATGCTGCTGCCGGCGTCGGGGGTGCTCGCGATCCCACTCCGGGTGGCTGTGTGGCGGATGGTCGGTGAGGCGCGCAATGCTTTCGACGATGTCGTCTATGTAGGTGAAGTCGCGCTGGTGCTCGCCGTAGTTGAACAGTTTCAGCGGTGTGCCTTCGGTGATCGCCCGGGCAAACTGGATGGGCGACATGTCAGGCCGCCCCCAAGGGCCATACACCGTGAAAAAGCGCAGGCCGGTGCTGGGAATGCCGAACAGGTGGCTGTAACTGTGGGCCATCAGCTCATTGGCTTTTTTGGTCGCGGCGTACAGCGACAGCGGGTGATTGACACCGTCGTGCACCGAATACGGGGTGTGCTGGTTGGCGCCGTAGACCGAACTCGATGAGGCGTAGATCAAGTGCTCCACCGGATGGTGCCGGCAGCCTTCGAGAATGTTCAGGAAGCCGCAGAGGTTGCTGTCCAGATAGGCTTTCGGATTTTCCAGCGAGTAGCGCACCCCGGCTTGCGCTGCGAGGTGGATCACCACCTGCGGTTGCTCGCGGACAAACAACGCTTCGATCGCGGCGGCGTCGGCCAGATCAATGCGTGCCAGCGGGAAGTGCCCGACCTGATCGCGCACCCATTGCACCCGATCGTGTTTGAGCTGCGGGTCGTAGTAGCCGTTGAAATTATCCAGGCCGACCACCGCATGTCCGTCGCGCATCAGCCGCAACACGCAATGGGCACCAATGAAGCCGGCTGCGCCGGTTACCAGGATTTTCATGGGCGCAGTCCTTCGGGTGCGATGTGGCGCAGGCCGATGCCGCTGTAATGCAAACCGGCGGCGGCCACGTGTTCCGGGTTGTAGAGGTTGCGACCGTCGACAATCACTTTGGAGCGCAACTTGCTCGCCAGCAGCTCGAAATCCACCACGCGGAAATTCTTCCATTCGGTGCAGATCACCAGCGCATCGGCATCTTCGAGGGTGTCGTCGCGGGTGGCGCACAAGTGCAGATCGTCGCGATAGCCGTACAGGCGCCGGCATTCGGACATGGCCTCCGGATCGTAGGCCTGCACGCTCGCGCCTTCGGCCCACAGCGCGTCCATCAGGTAGCGGCTGGGGGCTTCGCGCATGTCATCGGTATTGGGTTTGAACGCCAGGCCCCAGATCGCGATCGACTTGCCGGCCAGGCCTTGCGGAAACTGCGCCTTGAGTTTGCTGAAAAGAATGTGCCGCTGGCTGTCGTTGACGTCAGTGACGCTGCGCAGCAGTTTCAGCGGCATGCCGTTGTGTTCGGCGGTGTGCAGCAGGGCGCGCAGATCCTTGGGAAAGCACGAACCGCCGAAGCCGCAACCGGGGTAGATGAAGTGGTAACCAATGCGCGGATCGGAACCGATGCCTTTGCGCACCGCTTCGATGTCGGCGCCCAGCAATTCAGTGAGATTGGCCAGCTCATTCATGAAGCTGATACGCGTGGCGAGCATCGCGTTGGCCGCGTACTTGGTCAGCTCGGCGCTACGGTTGTCCATGAACATCAGTTTTTCGTGGTTGCGGCAGAACGGCGCGTACAGCTCGCTCATCTGTTCGCGGGCCGCGTCATCGCGGGTGCCGATGATGATCCGGTCCGGGCGCATGCAATCGGCGAGGGCGCTGCCTTCCTTGAGGAATTCGGGGTTGGACACCACCCGCACCTTGAGGCTGCTGCGGCCGCGGCGCTGCAATTCTTCGCAGGCCTTGGCGGCGACCTGATCCGCCGTGCCGACCGGCACCGTGGACTTGATGATCAGGGTGCGATCGGCCTCCATGTGCGAGGCGATCTGCCGGGCGACGTTGAGCACATGGGTCAGGTCGGCGGAACCGTCCTCATCGGCCGGGGTGCCCACGGCGATGAAGATCAACTCGGCATGCTCCACCGCGTCGCTGGCCTGGGTGCTGAACAGCAGACGGCCAGCCTTGATGTTTTCTTCCAGTGCAGCGGATAAGCCCGGTTCGCTAATAGGCGGCACGGCTTGTTGCAGTTGTTTAATCTTGTTCGGGTCAATATCGACACATAAAACCCGATGTCCCACATCGGCAAGTGCGGCGGCTTGAATTAATCCGACATAGCCGGTGCCAAATACGCTCACGTCCATCTGCGCACCCTCGATAGAGCGAAAAGAAGAAGTTCGGAAGAAGACTGTAAAAGGGGTATAGCGCAGGGTTTGGAAAGCGTGTCAGCAAAATGACATGTTGCACCTGTATAACACTTGAGCGCTTTTTGGCGATTGGCCATCAAGTCATTGCTGCGATTGGATTTGTTGATTTTTTGCAGATTTGTTCAGATTCAAAATAAGCGATAAACGGTTGTAAGTCTTTAATTTAAAGGCTTCTAGCGTTTCGTGTGTGTCAGATTTGAGTCACCGGTTTTTTGACGCTTTGTGAAAAAAACAGTCAATTCTTGCGCTTTGATGGCCGGGTGCTAGTGTCAGGTTCTGACCGACAAACCTTTGACTCCCTGCCGTTTTGCGCGAGCGGTATCGCCATGTTCAGATATGCCAAAGAATTACTTTTATTTGTTTACTTGCTGCTTTACTCCGAATACTACATTGATCGGTTAAATGCTATCGGCGCAGGTTTTGCTGTACTTCTTTTTGGCGCGATGTTTTTGGCGCTTACTTTGGCGTTATATCTAACGGCGTATATTCGTCAAGCTCTCATTCGCCACTTGTTCGCAATAACACTGTTTGTCTCGGCAGTGTTTTTCGATGTTTATACCCGGGTCACCGCGGATTACCTGAGCTACAGCAGCTTTGTCTCGCTGGTTTACTCTGGCGGCTTCATTCAGGAAGCCGCTTACCAGTATCGCGACGCGATCATTCATGGCGTGCTCAGCGGCCTGCTGTTGCTGTTCGGCATCGGGCTCAAACCGCGGCATGCGCTGGCAGTGCCCAATGCATTGCGAGTGGCGGCGCCGGTGTGTGGTGTGCTGCTGTTGAGCGCGGTGTTGTTCCTGCGGGCGGGCGAGGGCGCGCGGGGCTTGCCGATCATGTACACGCCGCTGGCCTATCTGAACCTGTTCACCTATGAAGCGCTGCACAACACGGTCGGTCCGCGTGAGCCCGTGACGCTGGCGCGCAGCGCTGCGACGGTCAATCACGACATCGTGCTGATTATCGACGAAAGCATCTCCGGCAATTACCTGGACATCAACGCGCCGTTCGGGGTGCACAGCAACCTCAAGCAGGCGCATCCGGGGGTCGAGATTTTCAACTACGGCTACGCCGCGTCCATTGCCAACTGCAGCGCCGATACCAACGTTACGTTGCGTTACGGCGGTACGCGTGCCGACTACATACGGATCAACAGCACGCTGCCGTCGATCTGGCAGTACGCGAAAAAGGCCGGGTTGCGCACGGTCTACATCGACGCCCAGCGCACCGCCGGCAATCTGCAGAACCTGATGACCGACACCGAGAAAAAGGACATCGACGAGTTCGTGCAGTTTGACCAGACCAGCGTCCGAGACCGTGACATGGCTGCCGCCGCGAAGCTGATTGAGCTGCTCAACGACGATCAGCCGGAGCTGGTGGTGATCAATAAAGTCGGCGCGCATTTCCCGGTGCACGACAAGTACCCCGACGCCTTCATGGCCTACCGTCCGACCTTGCCGCGCGGGCAGTTCACCGAAGTCGCCGACACCGGCAAACGCGACGGTTTCAACGGCCAGCCGGACGATTGGCTGTTGTACCGCAACGCCTACAAGAACACGCTGTTATGGAACGTGGGCGAGTTTTTCGCCCGGGTATTTGCCCAGGCCAGGCTGGACAATGCGCTGCTGATCTACACCTCCGATCACGGCCAGGATCTGCATGAGCGCGGCAATCCCGGGCTCAATACCCACTGCGGTGGTGATCCGGTGGAGGAGGAGGGGCTGGTGCCGCTGGTGGTGATTCAGGGCGATCAACTGCACGGCCCGGATTGGGCGCAGTCATTACCGGTGAACAAGGACCGTTCGAGTCACTACAACATTTTCCCGACGCTGCTGCAACTGATGGGTTACGACCTGGCGGGCATCGAGACGGTATATGGCAAACCGCTGACGCTGCCGACGGCGGACGATTTCACCTTCAACTACCGCTTCAATGCGCGGCTGGGGGCCAGGCCTGAGTGGAAGCACATTGATCTGAACACCATTGTCACGCCGGGGGAGGCGGCGACCAGTGTGGCGACCGGGAATTGAGCGTTGTGTCGGGTTCACTGGCCTCATCGCTGGCAAGCCAGCTCCCACAGTGTTTTCAGGGGTGAACCTGGTGTTTGTGGACAACCCCAATCCCTGTGGGGGCTGGCTTGCCAGCGATGGGGCCAGTGCGAACACCAGTGATTTGATCAGCCCGCAATCCGCTATCCTTGCCCCACACTGATCCAACGGATGGCGGCATGCTTCAGGTTCAAGGCGTCTTCAAAAGTTACCTCACTCCCCAAGGCTCATTGCCCGTGCTGCAAGGCGTCGACCTGACGCTCGAACCCGGCGGCAGCCTGGCGCTGATGGGCGAATCCGGCAGTGGCAAAAGCACTTTGCTGCACCTGATCGCCGGCCTCGACAAGGTTGATCGCGGCAGCATCCACAGCGGCGAGCATCGGCTGGAGCAGATGAACGAAGCGCAACTGGCCGACTGGCGCCGTACCGAAATCGGTCTGGTGTTCCAGCAGTTCAACCTGATCGGCAGCCTGCGGGTCGAGGACAATCTGGCGTTTCAGGCGCGCTTGGCCGAGCGCCATGACCCGCGCTGGCAAGCGCATCTGGTGCAGCGCCTGGGTTTGGGTGATTTGCTCACGCGTTATCCCGAACAACTGTCGGGCGGCCAGCAGCAGCGGGTTGCATTGGCCCGGGCGTTGGCGTCGCGACCGAAACTGCTGCTGGCCGACGAACCCACCGGCAGCCTCGACGAAGCCACCAGCGATGAAGTGCTGCGCCTGTTGCTGGAGTTGCTCGACGACACGCCGACCACGCTGCTGATGGTCACGCACAGCCCACGCGTGGCGGCGCGACTGGCGCAGCGGGTGGTGTTGTCCAAGGGCCGTCTGACGTGAACGTGTTCTGGCAAACCCTGCGTGCGCTGCTCAGCCATTGGCGGCGGCATCCGGTGCAGTTCTTCAGTGTGCTGACGGGGTTGTGGCTGGCCACCAGTCTGTTGACCGGCGTCGAGGCGCTGAACAGTCAGGCCCGCGACAGTTACGCCCGGGCGAGCCAGATGATTGGCGGCGAACCGCAGGCCAGCCTTGCTACGCCCAATGGCGCGACGTTTACCCAGCAATGGTTCGTTGACCTGCGCCGCCAGGGCTGGCCGGTCTCGCCGCTGCTGCAGGGGCGGCTGGTACTCAAGGATCACCCGGATCAGCGCCTGCAACTGATGGGCATCGAACCGGTGTCGCTGCCTGTGGATTCCGCCGTGGCCGGACAGGTGATGCCGATCGAGCGCATCGTCGCGTTCTTCTCGTCGCCGGGCGTTACGTGGATTTCGCCTGAGACCTTGCAGGCCCTGAACCTCAGCGAAGGCGCAACACCCCAGGCCGTCAACGGCCAAAACCTGCCGCCGCTGCAGGTACAAAAGGACATGGCGCCGGGCGTGTTGCTGGTGGACATTGGCGTCGCGCAGAGTCTGCTGGAGCAACCCGGGCAAGTGTCACGCTTGTTGCTGCCCAAGGATTTTCACGCCGAGTTGCCGGCCGCGTTCAATGGCCGGTTGCAGCTCAAAAGCAGCGCCGAGGAAAACAATCTGGCGCGCCTGACCGAGAGCTTCCACCTGAATCTTGATGCCTTGGGATTTCTCTCGTTCGTGGTCGGGCTGTTCATCGTGCACGCGGCCATCGGTCTGGCGCTGGAGCAGCGTCGTGGCCTGCTGCGCACCTTGCGTGCCTGCGGGGTCAGTGCGCGGATGCTGATCGGCAGCCTGATCGTCGAACTCGGTGTGCTGGCGTTGATTGGCGGGGTGTTCGGCGTCGTCAGCGGTTACTGGCTGGCGAGCGTATTGCTGTCGGATGTCGCCGCCAGCCTGCGTGGTTTATACGGCGCGGAAGTGGCGGGGCAGTTACGCCTGAGTCCGTGGTGGTGGTTCAGCGGTATTGGTCTGAGTCTGTTCGGCGCGTTGCTGGCCGGCGCCAACAGTCTGTTGCGGGCGGCACGTTTGCCGCTATTGGCGGTGGCGGACCCACAGGCCTGGCATCAGCAACATGCGCGCTGGTTGCGCCGTCAGGGTTGGCTGGCGGTGCTATTGGGCGTGATCGCGCTGCTGGCGCTGCTGTTCGGCGACAGCCTGAGCAGTGGTTTTGTGTTGATGGCCGGGTTGCTGCTCGGTGCCGCACTGGCGTTGCCGGTGGTGCTCAGCGCGGTGCTCAATCGATTGCTTGGGCGCAGTCGTTCGGTGCTGGGTCAGTGGTTTCTTGCTGATTGCCGCCAACAGTTACCGGCACTGAGTCTGGCGCTGATGGCGCTGTTGCTGGCGCTGGCGGCAAACATCGGCGCGGGCAGCATGACCGCCGGTTTTCGCCAGACCTTCAACGACTGGCTCGAACAACGCCTGAGTGCCGAGCTGTACCTCAACCCGGTGAATCCGGCGCAATCGCGCGAGATGTACGTCTGGCTCAAACAACAGCCGAACGTCAGCGCGGTGCTGCCCAACTGGCAAGTCGCGGTGACCCTGCAAGGCTGGCCGGCTGATGTCTTCGGGGTGATCGATCATCCTTATTACCGGCAGCACTGGCCGTTGCTCGAGGCGATCGCCGGTGATCCGTGGGCGCACCTGGCGACGGACGATGCGGTGATGCTCAGCGAACAACTGGCGCGACGGCTGAAGGTTCGCGCGGGGGATCATCTGAGCGTGCCGACGCCGGGCGGGCCGTGGTCACCGCGCATCGTCGGCATCTACGCCGATTACGGCAATCCCAAGGGCCATCTGTTGGTCAACAGCAACCACCTGCTGCGCCTGTGGCCGACGCTGACGCCGAACCGTTTCAACCTGCGTATCGCGCCGCCGGACATCCCGTGGTTTTTGACTGCGCTGCAAACGCGCTTTCAGCTCGATGACAGCCGCATCGTGGATCAGGCGCGGCTCAAGGGCTGGTCGGTGCAAGTGTTCGAACGCACTTTCGCCGCCACCGCCGCGCTCAACAGCCTCACTTTGGCGGTGGCCGGTGTGGCGCTGTTCATCAGCCTGCTGACCCAAAGCCAGAGCCGTCTCGGGCAACTGGCGCCGTTGTGGGCCTTGGGCGTGACGCGCCGGCAGTTGATGCTGCTCAACCTCGGCCAGACCTGGTTGCTCGCGCTGCTGACGCTGGTGCTGGCGTTGCCGCTGGGGATCGCGTTGGCGTGGTGTCTGGACGCGGTGATCAATGTGCAGGCGTTCGGCTGGCGTTTGCCGTTGCGGGTTTTCCCGCTGCAACTGCTGCAGCTGCTCGGGCTGGCGTTGCTGGCAACGCTGTTGGCCTCGGCGTGGCCGCTGTATTCGTTGTACCGCACGCAACCGGCGGATCTGCTGAGGACGTTTGCCCATGAGGATTAACCGGGTTGCGCTGCTGTTCGCGCTGCTGCTGTTGGCCGGTTGCGACCAGCCTGTGCCTGAGCAGAAGGCTTCGCCGGACTTGGCGATCAGGCTACGCAGTTCACCGCTGTGGTGCCGGGGCGGGTATTCAGCTTCCCGGCGGATCACGGCGCCCACGATGGATTTCGTATCGAGTGGTGGTACGTCACCGCCAATCTCAAGGATCAGCAGGGCCACGATTTCGGTGTGCAATGGACGCTGTTTCGCAGCGCCTTGAAACCTGCGCCAGAGCAATCGGGCTGGGCCAGCCAGACGATCTGGCTCGGGCATGCCGCGGTGACGTCGGCCACCGCGCACCATGCCGCCGAGCGCTATGCTCGGGGCGGAGTGGGGCAAGCCGGGGTGAACGTGGCGCCGTTCGAGGTGTGGATCGATGATTGGCGCTTCGCCAGCCAGGCGCAGGATCCGCTGACGGATGTGCAACTCAGTGCCCGCGACAAAGCCTTCAGCTATCAACTGCACCTCACCTCCAGCCGACCGTTGGTGTTGCAGGGCGACAACGGCTTCAGCCGCAAATCCGCACAGGGCCAGGCCTCGTACTACTACAGTCAGCCGTTCTTTCAGGCCAGCGGCACCCTGCAAATCGACGGCCAGACCTACACCGTCAGTGGCCCGGCATGGCTGGACCGTGAGTGGAGCAGCCAGCCGCTGGCGGCCAATCAGACCGGCTGGGACTGGTTTTCCCTGCATCTGGACAGCGGTGAATCGCTGATGCTGTTTCGCACCCGACAAACCGATGGCGCACCGTATCTGACCGGCACCTGGATCAACGCCGACGGCCAGACTGAAACCTTGCACGCTGAGCAGATCAAACTCACGCCGCAAAACACCGCAAAAGTTGCCGGGCACACGATGCCGGTGCGCTGGTCGATCAGCATTCCCGACAAACTCCTCGACATCAGTCTCGACGCGCTCAACCCCAAGGCCTGGATGAACCTGCGCATTCCTTATTGGGAGGGCCCGGTGCAGATCAGCGGCAGCCATGGCGGGCGCGGCTATCTTGAAATGACCGGATACTGACTGCTGATTGCCATTCATGTAGGAGCTGCCGAAGGCTGCGATCTTTTGATCCTGGTCTTTTGAAAAATCAAAGTCAAAAGATCGCAGCGTGCCGCAGCTCCTACAGGGTTTTGGCCTTATGAACCTTTGTTGCCCTTCTCATGCGACGGGTCGTAGACCTTGGTCAGGTCGCCGCCGAGGCGGAAGGTCTTGAACGGTTGCATGCCGTGCTTCTTCTCGATCACATCCGCCGGGCAGGTGTAGAGGGTGCAGAACGGTTCGAGCCAGGCGAATTTCATGTCCTCTTTCAGGTCGGTCATGTCCTGTTTCTTGCCGTTCTTTTCCTCGAACTGATCCGGGTCTTTCACCCCGGCCAGCACCCGATCACCCAGACGCTTGAGCGCGCTGTTGTTTTCCTGACGCAGATCCACCCCGTTGACCTGGGCGAAGCTGGCGATCATCGCCAATGGCGGCAGGGCGTAGTTGTGATAGGCGAGGGCGCGTTGCTGGCGCTTGAGTTCGTTGGGCAGGAAGCCGTCGGCGTCGACTTGATTGACCCCGACCTTGTATTCCTTCACCGCCCAGTCGAACAGGTCGCGACGGTTGGTGACGACGGCGGTGGCCATCACCGACCAGGCGGCCCAGTACGAGTGGTTGTTGGTTTTTTTCCAGCGGCAGGTTGTCCCAGTCGCTGACCACCTGATCGGCCATCTTGCTGAACCACGCCTCGATCTGCTGCGCTTCTTGCTGATGCGTGGCCAGCGGATGCGAGTCGGAGAACTTCAGGCGAATGTACGAAGAGGCCATGCTGCCCAGCGCCCATTTGCGCATCGACTTGCCGGTGTGGTTGAAGTCTTTCGACATCAATGCATCGGCCTTGGCCCACGCGGTCAGCCAGTTGAGCGTGCAGTCGAGCTGCTCCGGACGGCCGTCGCGCATGAACTGCATCACTCGTTTGGCGGTGCCGCGCTCCAGGGTGGTGATGTCCTTGGTGGTGTCGCGGAAGGCTTTTTCCGACTGCACGTTCAGGGTCGCGCGGGCCTTGTCCGAGCCTTCGTATTTGCTGCGAAATTGCAGCGGTCCGGTGTACGGCGCCGGCATCGCGTCGCAGCCTTCGCTGTTGTCGCCGCTCTTGAATTTATCCACCGGGGCGAAATAGCCCTGCGGCGGGGCGCAATGGCGCGGCGGCCTGAGTGGCCCCGGCGAACATCGCCAGGGTCAGCAGGGATGGCGCAAGCAGGTGTTTGATCGTTCGATTTCGCATAGCAGACCTCATTGCCCGACTTGCGCGGTTTGTGGCCCAGCGCCCGGGAATACGTTGCGTTTGCAGATTTTTCGCTTCGACTTTTTTGCGGCGCGGTACCCGCTTCCGGGCCCTGGACTTCGACGGCCAGCAGATTTTGCGAGGCCCAGTCTTCGTCCGTGCGCAGCTCAAAGGCGAAACGACCGTCGGTGTCGGAGGTTTCCGGTTTCTCGATCTTGATGTCCTCGTGGCGACCGTTCATGTACCAGAGGGTGGCTTGCAGGGTTTTCACCGAGGTGTCGGCGAAGCGGATGTCGACCTGATGGCTGCTGTTCTGCAGGTTCAGGTTCTTGCTGTTGACCAGCAGTTCCTGTTTGCCGCCAGGCTTAAGCGTGGTGCTGGCGGACATTTGGGTTTCCTTGCCTTCGCAACCGTTATCCAGCAGCGCCATCATCTGGCGATAGATGGTTTCCTGGTCGAGGCGGTACAGCGGCGAGAATTCCCAGATCAGAATCTTCGGCGGGGTCTTTTGGAATTCATCGCTACCGAGGTACTGCAGCATCGAACCTTCGAGACCACCGCCGGGGAAGGCGACATTGAGGATGTCGGCGCCAATCGCTTCTTCGAGGAAGCCGGCAAAGTTGTAGTTCTTGCCGCTGTGCGAGGTACCGACGAGGGTGATTTGCGGGTTGCCGGAATCACCGAACAGGTCGCCGTCACCGGCCTCGCCTTTCGGCTCGGTGGTGAACTGGTCCATGTACTGGATCGCGTAACTGGTGCCGCACAGTTGCCCGGCCATATTGTGCAGGGTGCCGGTCTTGCCCATGCGCCCGGTGCGCTTGGTCTCGAATTCACGCTTGGGAATGTCGGCGAAGGCCGGGATCTGCTTGACCTTCTCGGCGACGATTTTCGCTGTGCGCTGAGCACCGTATGGGGTCCAGTGCTGGTCGCCGCGGAAGTAGAAATCGTGGGCGGGCAGGGTGTCCGGCAGCGATTCGTTGGTCAGCGGCGACAGGTCCGGTACCACGTAACCCATCTTGGCGAAACGGCCGAGCATGGTCTTGTAGTTGCCCAGCGCTTTCTCGTAATCGAACGCGGCTTTTTCCTGCGGGTTGAGCTTGTTGCGGTTCACCAGACCACGGGTCGGCTGGTAAACGATCACCAGTTCGACGCCTTTGGCCTTGAACGCATCGTGCAGTTGTTGCAGGCGTTTGTAGCCGGCCGGGGTAGTGTTGAACTCGGTGCGCAAATCTTCCTGGGTACGGAACAGCCAGTCACCCTGCGCCTGCACCAGGGTGGTGAAGTTCTGCTGATAACGCGTGGTGTAGTTCTTCGCGTCGTGCGCGGCCGGGCACAGGTTGCAGCACGGTTCGGCGCTGAATTTTGGCGCGGTGGCGCCCGCCGCTTCATCGGCGCGGGCAGCATTGCTGGCCGCCAGAATGCCCACGGTCAGGGCCGACAGGCTGAGTAATTTGATCAAGTGTGGGTGCATAAAATTATCCTCAGTCCCGCAGTTCGGTCTGGCGTTCGACAGGGTCGATCAGTACGGCTTTCTGCTGGCGCACCAGCAGGTCGAGAATTTCATCCTGGCGCTCGCCGAGGATGCCGTTGAAGCTGATGCCGCTGGACTTGGTCGGCGCCAGCATCGATACGCGATACAGCTCGACGCTCAACGGCGAGTCGATGGCCATCGGCCCGCTGCCGTTGGCCGCCAGTTCACCGCCGACCACGATCAGCGAGACCTGCGCGTCGAACGGGTCGAGCTTGATGTCGCGGTCGGTGTCGGTCAGGTCCTTGATGTGGCCGTAGACGCCGGTCAGCCCGTTGGCCATGGCGACGTTTTCGTAGAGGCGGATGTTCACGCTGTTACGAATGCGGATGCCGTGGCGCTTGTTGCTGATGACCTTGTTGCCCCACAGCAGGTTGTCGGCGGACTCGTAGAGCGTGATGCCGTCCGTGTGGTTCTTGTAGATCTCGTTGTAGGCAATGATGTTGTTGACGCTGTTACGGTCGATCACCAGGCCCGAGAGGTGGTTGTCGTAGCTCTTGTTGTTGAAGATGAAGCTGTCGTTCACCTCACGGGAAATGATGATGCCGTGCTTCTTCTTCGTGCCGTGGACGGTGTTCTCGGCAATGATCAGACCGTGGGAACGGTCGTGCGGGTCGATGCCGTAGACGATGTTGTCCTTGTAGGTGTTGCCCTTGACCACGAAGTCGCGGGTCTCGTAGCAGTAGAAGCCGTACCACATGTCGGAGAACTCGGAGCCGACGATCCAGCCGGTCGGCTCGGGACGCTTGAGGACCTTGGCCATGTTCGGCGTGTACTGGGAAATACTCACCCCGTACGACTTACTGTTGGCGTAGCCGAAGCTGGCCATCTTGCTGTTGACGATGTAGGTCTCGGTGCCGCCCCAGGCCAGCAGGAACGGACGGAATTCCTTCGGCGAACGGAAGGTGGCCGGGCCGTTGTCCTTCTCGCGCCAGCCAGTGACTTTGGTGTCACGCACAAACAACTGACCGTCGTTGACCAGGAACGAACCGGCCTCTTGCGACAGGCGCAACTCCTGGGTCTGACCATCGATTTCGAGGATGCCTTTGCGGCCGACCACAATCGGCAGCTTCGCCAGGTACACGCCCGGCGAGGTCTCGCTGAAGTACTGCTTGGGCAGCTTCTGCGCCAGATCCTTGAGGTTCAGGTAACCGTCGTCGACGAAGATCGCCTGCGGGATACCGTGCTGACGCACCACCCATTCGGCCATCTTGTTGTCGCCGCCGATGAAGTCCTTCAGGGCGTCTTCCTGCATCATCCGGCGCACGCTGATCTTGCCTGCTTTGCTGCGATTGATCTTCGCAGCGGCAGCCTCGGCGGTGAAGCCGGACAGGTCGGGCAGTTTCGGCTTGGCCAGCTCCAGCGCCTCGGTCGGCGCGCTGCTGACGGTGTAGGTCTTGGCTTGTTGCAGCTCTTTGGCGGTGGTCACCGGCTTGGCCGGTTCCACCGTGGCGAACGCGCCAGCGGAGGCCAGCAGCATGGCGCCGGCCAACAGGCTGAGCGAGCCTTTCCTTGCATGGTGCATGTCGGGCACTCCCTTGGCGGTTTGCATCAGAAGCGCCAGATCACGTCGATGAACGCGCGGTGCATGTACGAATCGACCTGGCTGCCATAGGCATCACCCGGCTTGAACACACCGCCACGGAAACGCACCAGCGCCGACGGCTCGTCGATCGACTGGCTCAACGCCGCCGGCAGCAAGCCTTGCTTGAAGTACTTGGTCACCACCAGGTCCATTTCCTGACCCAGGTCCTTGTTGCCATCCTGCAGTGGCAGCGAGGTGCTGGAGAGGATTGCGCCGGTGACGTCGTCGGTGTTGTTTTCCACGGCGTTGATGCCGTTGCTGCCCACCGGCTTGTTGCCGTCCACGCGCCAGAACTTGTGGTAGATCAGGCTGGCGTCGTACTGGTCGTTGAGCATCCACGAACCGAACAGGGTGGCGGTCTGCATGTTGTTCATTTCGCCACGGAATGCTTCGCCGAAACGGTGCACGCGCGAGCGGGTACCGGTGTAGTTGGAGCGGTTGCTTTCCAGACCGTTCTGCTGGTAATCGGCGCTGGCGCGGGCGTAGGCTGCACCGACCTGCCACTGCGGATCGAGGCGCAGGCGCACGCCCAGGTCGGTGGCCCAGCCGTTGATGTCATCACTGCGCTTGGCTTGGGCCGGACGGCTGCCATCGGCGGTCAGCGGGTTGACCGAATCAAGGTCGCCGCTCATGCCGGTGATGCTGCCCCAGTAGTTGACGGTGTTGGTGTTGCGCCAGTTGTAGGCGTCACTGTCGGCGGTCAGACCGAGCCAGCTGATGTCGCCGTTCTGGGTTTTGTCGAGGGTGTCGCGGGGCACGCCCGGTTCGGCGTAGTCGAGCTTGCCGTTATCGTGGGTGTGGTGACCGCGAATGCCGACCCAGTTACCCGGCGTCCACTGGTAGGCGGCATCGGCGTAGGCGTGCAGGCGATCCTTGTCTTTCGGCGCCAGCTCTTTGAGGTCGGTGCGGTATTCGCTGAAGCGTTCGGCGACACCGACGTTGGCGCGCAGCAGGGTGGTGTCGAAGGTCCAGTTCAGCGCTTCGATGTTGGTGTCACGCCATTGGCCGTCGTCATTGCGCAGACGCTGGCGACCGAACTTGAGCATCTCGCCGGGGTACGGCGTCAGGCCGCTGTAGCCGACCCAGAATTCGCGCATCGCCAGGTAGTTTTTCTTGGTTTTGCGGTCGCTGTTGTCGGTGGTTTGTTCACCGTCGGACTGCTGCAGGGTGTCGGTTTCGATAATGTCGGTCGAGGTCACGGCCTGGCCCATGGCGTAGGCACTCCACGCACCGCTTTCGCCGTAGACCCACGGACGCAGGTCCAGGCCCACACCGTTGACGTCGCCGCCGCTGGCGGTGCCGAGGTCGCGGTCGTCTTCGGACTGGCCGGTGATTTTCACTTCCAGACCGAAGTTCTTGGTTTCAGTGATCGCGGCCAGTGTCGGGCAAGACCAGATCAGCGCGAACGTGAGGCCAATGCCAGCCTTCACAAAGGGATTCAACTTCATAGGGATTCCTCGCCGTCTTCTTCTTGCAGGGCGTGCAGTTGCAGCGTGTTCTGGTTCAGGGCGCCACGGCTGGCCTGTTCCTGTTGCAGCAGGCGCTGGGCTTCGGCCAGACGCTCGGGCGGCAATTGCGCTGCGAGGGTGGTCGCCAGTTCATCGGCTTGCGGGGTGTTCTGCGCCTTGGCCAATTGGCTGAATACATAGGCGTTGAGCGGATCGGGCTTGGTGCCCTTGCCTTGGGAAAACAGTTGGGCGATGGCGAAATCGGCGCTGTTCTGGCCGTTGCGCGCAGCGGTCAGCAGGTGGTCGAGAGCCTTCTGCGGATAGACCTTGCCCAGGTAACCACGGCGATAGATCTGGCCGAGGTAGTAGTCAGCGGCGACTTCGCGGCCGACGGCTTTCTGGAAATGTTCTTCGGCGACTTTTGCGTCGGCCGGCACCAGTTTGCCTTCGTAGTAGAGCTTGCCCAGCAACAGTTCGGCGCGCGGCTGGTCGGCGGCGCGGCCGTTGTCCAGGTACTTCATCATCTGATCGACGTCGCCCAGTTCCGGGAAGTCGTAAAGCAGCTGCGCGAGGGTCACCCACGATGCCGGGTAGCCCGGGGCGATCGGTTCGAGCAGCGACTGCGCGGTCTTCTCGTCGGTTTTGCCGAGGGTCGAATCGGCCAGCACGCGGGCCACCGAATCGACGCGCTGCGCGCTGACCGTGCCGCGGCTGTAACCGGCCTGCATCTGCTTGAGCAGCTCGGCCTGTTGCTCAGGCTGGGCACGTTTCTGATACACCGTGGCCAGTTCGACGTAGCAGATGTCGGTGGTGTTGAGCGCGGCCTTGCAGATCTTTTCCACGTCATCCAGATGCTGGTCGTAAGTGCCTTGGGTGCGATACAGCAGCACCTGCGCCAGACCCGCTTCCGGGTAACCGGATTTGCGCCACTGATCGATCTGCTGCTGCGCGTTGATATTCGGGAAGCTGTGCGGGAATTGCAGGTACAGCATCGCCAGCGGGATCAACGTGTTGCCTTCGCCGTTGGCGGCGGCTTTTTTCAGCAGGCTTTCAGCTTCGTGGTGCTCGGCTTCGGTGGAACCGGGCTTGGCCACCAGCAGGCGGACCGAGACGGGCCTGGGCCCGTGGCGACACGTCGGCGGCGGCGCGGTAGGTCGCTTCGGCCTGTTTGATCTGCTCGGGGTCGCGGCTGTCGACCTGGATATCGGCGAGACCGACTTGCGCCTCGCTGTAACCCAGATCGGCCAGTGCGCGGTAGTTCTGCGCGGCAGTGGCAGTGTCGCCACGCTTGAGCGCTTCGTTGGCCAGGCGCTGGTCGGGCAGGCCGGCGCAACCGGCGAGGCTGACGGCCAGTGCCAGCGAGCACACCATATGACCTTTGTGGGAGCTGGCTTGCCAGCGATTCAGGCGGCTCGGTGTGTCAGACAGACCGCGTTGATCCAATCGCTGGGCAAG
>NZ_JABULD010000141.1:0-18721 GCF_014060985.1 Pseudomonas sp. MD195_PC81_125 | reverse complement strand
GAAAGGGCACGCGGCTACGGGCTTCGCAGCGCGGGTGTCCGCAAAAAGGCGCGGTCGTGGCGGTTGCCTGTGCGAACGGCCTGCATCTCTATAGGACGGATGAGCCGGACAAATCCCGAAAGGTGATATGAAAGTAAATGTTTCGCACTTCGCAGGGGGCGACGACATCCCCCTGTAGGAGCTGCGGCACGCTGCGATCTTTTGATCTTGATCTTTAAACAACAGATCCAAAGATCGCAGCCTCGTTGCACTCGACAGCTCCTACAGGATTTTTGCGGGCAGGCGATCAAACACGATTCATGAATGGCGCTCTCACTGTCGGGCAATTGATGGCCGGTTCGCGCTCCTTATGATGGAAAGCACTGGATTTCCCGAGTGAGCCCCCTGATGAGCCCCAGAACCCTCTACGACAAACACATCGATTCGCACACCGTGTGCCGCCTCGACGATCAGGGCCATGTGCTGCTGTATATCGATCGCCAGGTGATCAACGAATACACCAGCCCGCAGGCGTTCAGCGGTCTGCGCGCCGCCGGGCGCAAGGTCTGGCGGCCGGGCACGGCGCTGGCGGTGGTCGATCACGTCAATCCGACCACGCCGCAACGGGCGGCGGCGATGCCCGATGCCGGCGGTGCGCGGCAGGTGGCGTATCTGGCGCAAAACTGCCGGGACTTCGGCATCGAACTGCTGGATATCCTCGACAAACGTCAGGGCATCGAGCATGTGATCGCCCCGGAGCAGGGCTTCATTCTGCCGGGCATGGTCATCGCCGCGGGCGACAGCCACACCACCACCTACGGTGCGCTGGGGGCGTTCGGGTTTGGCATTGGCACCTCGGAAATCGAGCACCTGCTGGCCTCGCAAACGCTGGTCTACAAACGCCTGAAAAGCCTGCGCGTGACGGTGGAGGGTGAGCTGGCGCCAGGGCTGACGTCGAAGGACTTGATCATGGCGCTGATCGGTCGCATCGGTGCGTCGGGCGCCACTGGCTATGCGATCGAGTTCTGCGGTTCGACCATTGATGCGCTGAGCGTCGAAGCGCGGATGACCATTTGCAACATGGCGGTCGAAGCCGGTGCACGCGGTGCGTTCATGGCGCCGGACGAAAAAGTCTTTGCTTATCTCAACGGCAAACCCCGCGCACCGCAAGGCGTGCTGTGGGCGCGGGGCATGGAAAAGTGGCGTGAACTGCGCAGCGATCCCGGCGCCGTGTTCGACCGCGAAATCCATCTCGACGCCAGTCTGCTGGAGCCGATGGTCACCTGGGGCACCAGCCCCGATCAGGCGGCTGCGATTGGCGCGCAGGTGCCGGACCCGCAAAGCATCGACGATCCGATCCTGCGTCAGGACATGCGCCGCGCCCTGCATTACATGGGCCTGGAGGCGGGCATGGCGCTGCGCGATATTGTCATCAGTCACGCGTTTATCGGCTCCTGCACCAACGCGCGGATCGAGGATCTGCGTGACGCCGCCAGCGTTGTGCGCGGGCGGCGGGTGGCCGGGCATGTGCGGGCGATGATCGTGCCCGGTTCCAGCGAAGTGCGCGCTCAGGCCGAGGCTGAAGGGCTGGCGCAGATCTTTATCGACGCCGGGTTTGAATGGCGTCAGTCCGGTTGCTCGATGTGCCTGGCGATGAACGATGACGTGCTCGCGCCCGGCGACCGTTGCGCCTCCAGCACCAACCGCAATTTCGAAGGCCGCCAGGGTGCCGGGGCGCGTACGCACCTGATGAGCCCGGCGATGGTCGCCGCCGCCGCGATCAGCGGCCACCTCACCGACATCCGCCACTTTGGAGAACGTCCATGAGTCTGCAACCCTTCACGCAAGTCAGCGGCTAGGCCGCGCCGCTGCTCGCGGCCAACGTCGACACTGACGTGATCATGCCCAAGCAGTTTCTCAAGGGGATCGACCGTCAGGGACTGGATCGTGGGCTGTTTTTCGATCTGCGCTTTCTCGCCGACGGTACGCCCAACCCGGAATTCGTGTTGAACCAGCCAGCCTGGCAGGGCGCGAGTTTTCTGGTGGTCGGGGCGAATTTCGGCTGCGGTTCCAGCCGCGAACACGCGGTGTGGGGGCTGCAGCAAATGGGCATTCGCGCGCTGATCGGCAGCCGTTTCGCCGGGATCTTCTTCGACAACTGCCAGCGCAACGGGGTGTTGCTGATCACGCTGGATGAGGCGCAGGTGCAGCGCATTGGCCGGTTGGTGAGTCAGCCTGAAACGGCGCAGATCAGTGTGGATCTGGAGACGCAGCAGATTCGTCTGGCGGACGGTGAAGTCATCGATTTCCAGATTGACGGCTTGCGCAAGACCGCGCTGTTGCTGGGGCTGGATGCGATTGGCAGTACCTTGCAGCGGCGAGCGCAGATCGAGGCGTTCGAGCGCGAACACCTGGCCGCCAACCCATGGCTGGCCTGACACCCCTTTGACCCTGTGGGAGCTGGCTTGCCAGCGATGAGGCCAGCACATCCAACATTTATATTGGCTGAGCTGACGCCTTCGCTGGCAAGCCAGCTCCCACGGGGTTTTGTGGTGTTCCGGCTACAGAGAAAGATCCTTGAAATGCCCCTGCAAAAACTCCACACACGCCCGCAGCTTTCCGGAGTTGGCCAGCCGCGTCGGGTACACCGCCCAGACATTGGCGCTCTGGCTGTAATCGGCCAGCACCGGCAGCAGTCGGCCCTGTTCCAGCAACGGTTTCACATCCCACAATGAGCGCAGCAACACCCCGCGTCCGTCGAGCGCCCATTGCAGGACGATTTCGCCGTTGTTGGACGACAGCGGCCCACTGACGCGCACGCTTTCCTGCGTGCCGTCACGATCCAGATGCCAGATGCCGAACGCGTTGTCGCGCTCCTTGATCACCAGACAATCGTGTTGTTGCAGATCGTCCAGGGACTGCGGTGTACCTCGGCGTTCAAGGTATCCGGGCGCAGCGCACAGCACCCGGCGGTTGCTCACCAGTTGCCGGCCGATGTGCTGACCGGGCAGGTCGTCGCCGACGCGGATTTCCAGATCGAAACCTTCGTTGACGATGTCCACCGCGCGGTCGAACAGGTCCAGGCGAATCTGCAATTGCGGGTGCCGTTCCGCCAGCAGCGAAACCGCAGGCGCCACATGATTACGGCCAAAACCGAAACTGCTGCAGATGTGCAGGCGCCCGCGTGGGCTGTCGTGGGCGTCGGCCAGATCGTCATGC
Source organism: Pseudomonas sp. MD195_PC81_125 (assembly GCF_014060985.1). Classification (NCBI taxonomy): domain Bacteria; kingdom Pseudomonadati; phylum Pseudomonadota; class Gammaproteobacteria; order Pseudomonadales; family Pseudomonadaceae; genus Pseudomonas; species Pseudomonas sp. MD195_PC81_125. The sequence goes on along the minus strand of NZ_JABULD010000141.1, from coordinate 15,523 downwards.
AGTTGCTGGAAATCATCGAGGATGCGCAAAGCCCAGCGCTGCACCCGCTCGCCGTCCTCGGTCAGCGACAAGCGGCGACTGGTGCGGTGCAGCAGGCGGGTGCCGAGGGTCGATTCGAGAATCTGGATGCGTTTGCTGACGTAGGCCGGGCTCAGGCCCAGCTCATCGGCGGCGGCTGCGAAGCCGTTCTTGCGGATCACGGTCAGCAGCACCCGCAGGTCTTCGGGCAGGGGCACGGGGTCTTGGTTCCGGGGACATGTGGGGGCGGGCACTGGCGGCACAAGCCGCCAGCATAGCATCGGTGGGGAACGCTCGATTCAGCGCAGGAAATCCAGCGCTTCGGCGAGCAATAGTTCGGGCACTTCTTCGGCCAGATAATGCCCGGCCGGCAGCGCCTTGCCACTGACGTTGGTTGCCACGTGCTGCCATTCCTTGAGCGGGTCGAAGCAGCGCCCGACCGTGCCTTGCGCGCCCCACAGCACCCGCAGCGGCAGGTCAAGATGATGGCCGGCAGCGAGGTCGGCCCGGTCATGTTCCAGGTCGATGCTGGCGCTGGCGCGGTAGTCCTCGCAAATGCCGCGGGCGCTGCCGGGACGTTGCAGACAACGCAGGTATTCGCTGAACGCTGGCCCGGTAAACGGCGTGAGCCCGGCGCTGCGGCTGCCCATGACGCTGCGCAGATAGCCTTCGGGATCGGCTTCGATCAGGGTTTCCGGCAACGGCGCCGGGCGGATCAGGAAGAACCAGTGCCAATAGGCGCGGGCAAAGGCCTCGTTGGTCTGCGTGTACATCGCCAGGGTCGGGGCGATGTCCAGCAGCATCATCCGTTGCACCGCAGCGCGGTGGTCGAGGGCCAGGCGATGGGCGACCCGCGCGCCACGGTCGTGGGCCAGCACCGAAAACTGTTCGAAGCCCAGCGCCTGCATCAACTCGAGGTTGTCCCTGGCCATTTCGCGTTTTGAGTAATGACGATGCTGTTCATCGGCAGCCGGCCAGGCGCTGTCGCCGTATCCGCGCAGGTCGGCGGCGACCACGGTGAAATGCTCCGCCAACTGCTCGGCAATCTTGTGCCAGATCACATGGGTCTGCGGGTGTCCGTGCAACAGCAACAGGCCCGGGCCGCTGCCGCCGAGGCGGTAGGCGATGTCGACACCGTTGATGTGGCGCTGGTCTTTGCTGAATCCGGCAAACATCGGGCTGATCCTTGTTCAGGTGCGGGTGGGATGCATCCTGAAAGTGTTCGGCATGCGGGGCAAGGGTTGAAGCGTGGTGTGGTGGTTCATGAAGTGTGATGTATGTCGCCAGGGCTGGCCCCTTCGCGGGCAAGCCCGCTCCCACAGTGTTTTTCTGTGTGACACCCATCGTGTAAACACCAAAGATCTCTGTGGGAGCGGGCTTGCCCGCGAAGAGGCCAGCCCAGCCCCTGAAAATCTCAACCCTGCTGAAACATCTCCATCGCCCGCTGCCTGATCTGCTCCTCGGTCAGGTCCTCCTTGCGCGTCGCCAGAAACCACAGATGCCCATAAGGATCTTTCAGCGTCCCGCTGCGATCACCATAAAACTGATCCTTGACCTCGGACACCGCTTGCGCCCCGGCCTCCAGTGCCCGCTGAAAGGATTTGTCGACATCGGTGACATACAGATGCAGACCGACCGACACGGCATGGTCCGGGCCGCTCAATGGCCCTTGATCGCACGGTGTGCCGAGCATGATCGCGCTGTCGCCAATGCGCAGCTCGGCGTGGCCGATACGGCCGTCCGGCATGTCCAGGCGCATGACCACCGTGGCGCCGAAGGCTTTTTTATAGAATTCGATGGCATCGGCAGCCTTGAGAATGCCGAGGTACGGGGTAATGCTGTGATACCCCTCGGAAATGGGTTTGACGCTCATGACGTTCTCCCTGTTCTTTGTTTTGCGAGGTAGGGCTCCACCGGATTTGTGGAAAATTCACTATAGAACTGTCTGCGCGGGCAGAATTTTTCCCCGACGAGCCGTCAGCCGAGAAAGTGCGCCCCCGGCCCTTTCTCACCGAGCACATCGCCCTGGTTGCGCAACGGGCAAGCTTCCATCGACAGACAGCCGCAGCCGATGCAGCCGGTAAGCCGGTCACGCAACAGGATCAGTTGATTAATCCGTTCATCCAGCTCGCGGCGCCATTGCTCGGAGAGGATTTTCCAGTCCGCTGCGGTTGGTGCGCGGTCGTCGGGGAGTCTCTTCAGCGCCTCGCCAATCTCCGCCAGCGGAATACCCAGGCGTTGCGCGACCTTGATCAACGCTACTCGGCGCAAGACCGCCCGTGGATAACGGCGCTGATTGCCGGCATTGCGCTGGCTGGTGATCAGGCCTTTGGCTTCATAAAAATGCAGGGCAGTGACCGCGACACCGCTGCGCGCGGCGACTTCGCCGACGGTGAGCTGTTTGTGCAGGTTTTCCGGAGTGATCATTTGCAAAGGACTCTTGACCTTGACTTAACTAGAGGTTTTACCCTGCAGGCCTTCGAGTCGCAAGACTCGGCTTAATCAGTGGGGACTTCTCATGCAAACCTCAGCGAAAAATCGCAGCTTTACCCAATTGATCGAATTCGAGATCGAGCCGCGTCAGCAGCCGGCATTGGTTTGTGCGCTGTCGCAGCAGAGCGAACATCTGGCGCAGCGCTACGCAGGCTTTGTCAGCGCCAGTGTCCAGGTCAGCGACGACGGTCGGCGGGTGCTGAGCTTGCTGCAATGGCAAAGCCGCGAAGCCGGGGAGGCGGCGTTCTGTCGCTATGAAAGCGGCGAGCAGGATTTCTGGCAGCTGATCCGCGCCCATCAGGCGAAAACCGTGACCTTCAATTCGTTTCAGGTGTTGAGCAGCATCGCCCGCAGCCATGACGATGCGCTGCACTGCAACCTGGTCGGCTAGATCGACAACTGGATCAGGCGTTCACCGCGCAGGTTCTCCGTGAGCCGCCGCTTGTTCACCGCCAGTTCGCCGATCTTGATCAGCCGTGTGCGCGTGACGTTGCGGCTCAGACCGAGCAGCGCGGCGGTGTGCACCTGGTTGTAATGGCAGAAGCGATAGGCGGCGCGCAGCAAGGCGTCTTCGACCTTTTCGTGGAGGGCGCCGGCCTGTTGCTCGAAGAGCTTCTGGAAGGCTCGCTCCAGCAACGCTTCCGGTGAATCGTCGGTGTTTGACTGCTGATCGTCCGGGCGCTCGATGCGCAGGTTGGACAGGCGCAGATCGTCGCGCTCGATCACGCCGTTGCGGCAGATCAACAGGGTGTGATGGATGACGTTTTCCAGTTCGCGGATGTTCCCCGGCCAACTGTAGCTGCGCAGTTTCTGTTCGGCACCGGGGCTGATACTGACCCGTCCGTAACCCAGGCGCTGGCTGTAGGCCTCGATGAAATGCCGGGTCAGCGGCAGGATGTCGCCGGGCCGTTCGCGCAGCGGACTGAGTTCCAGATTGACCACGTTCAACCGGTAGAACAGGTCTTCGCGGAAGTTGCCGGCATTGATCGCTTTCTCCAGTTGCACGTTGGTCGCGGCCAGTACCCGCACATCGATCGGAATGCTTTTGCGCGAACCGAGGCGCACCACTTCGCGTTCCTGCAACACCCGCAGCAACTTGACCTGAATCGCCATCGGCAAATCGCCGATTTCGTCGAGGAACAAAGTGCCGCCGTCCGCCTCTTCGAACCAGCCGGCCTTGGCGCCGAGCGCGCCGGTGAAAGCGCCTTTTTCATGGCCGAACAGCTCGGCTTCCACCAGTGATTCGGAGAAGGCGCCGCAGTTGACTGCGACAAACGGCCGATGCCGGCGGTGGCTCAGGTTGTGAATATGCCGCGCCACCAGTTCCTTGCCGGTGCCGGTCTCGCCGATGATCAGCACGCTGGCTTCGCTCGGCGCGACCTGTTGCAGATGCGCCAGCAAGGCCTGGGATTTCGGGTCTTCGAAGACCTGCGCGGTGGCGCGGATCGACGTCGCCAGAGCGGGTGAGGGCGGAAGGGTCAGCAGTTGCATGGGACTCGCTCCATTAAAGGCAAGATCAGGAATAGAACGTCGGCACCGGCAGCGCCTGGTTCAGCGCCCAGTCGCCCAGCTCGTGGAGTTTGTAATCGAGCGGGTCGTGCAGAGTCTGCGTGCGCAGGTTGCGCCAGTGTCGGTCGAGACGCAGCGAGGCGTGGGTTGAACGCGCGCCGGTGACTTCGAACAAACGGCTGCAGATGTCCAGTCCCTGACGACTGGCGGCGACCTTGGCGGTGGCAATCGCCGTGGCCAGATGTCCACGTTCTTCTGCGGTCAGGTTCGGGCCTTTGGCCCAGGCCTCGTCGAGCAGCGCGGCGGCCCGCTCGACCAGCAGACGAATGCCTTCCAGTGCGACCCAGAACTCGCCGTAATGCGCGAGCACGTACGGATCTTCACGCACGTCGCGGGCGGCGGATTTGTGCCAGAGCCGGGTTTCGCTCAGCGTGTACTGGCGCGCTTCCTCAAACGCACCTTCGGCGATCCCGAGAAACAGATGGGTGAAGGTCAGTTGCGCGATCAGCGGACGCAGGCAGGCGAACGGCGTGCTCAACGGGCCGGGATCAAGCAGCAGCTCGGATTCTTCGACCCGCACCCGTTCGAACGTGGCGCTGCCGCTGTCGGTCTGGCGCTGGCCGATGTTGTTCCAGTCGTCGTGCAGAGTGATGCCGCTGCGACCGCTGGGGATCGCCGCAATCAGCAACTTGCCGCCTGCACTTTCGTCGACGGCGGAAGCGATCAACATCTGCGAATCGCTGGCGCCGGAGCAGAAGCTTTTCTTCCCGGAAAACTCGCGCCAGCCGCCGAAGTCCTTGACCACAGTGCGGGTGTCGAGCGGGTTGAGGGCGTTACCCCAGAACCAGTTCTGCCGCGCGGTCTGTTCGAACCATGGCTGCCATTGTTCGGGCCGCGAGAACAGGCGCACGGTGGCAAGCATCAGGTGATGAAAGCCGAAGACGTGGGCGACGGAACTGTCGACCTTGGCGAACTCGCGCACGACTTGCAGGGTTTCGCTCCATGTCGCGCCGAGGCCGCCGTAACGGGTGGGAATGCTCAGCGCCAGCAGGCCGCTGTCGCGCAGGGCATCGCGTTCGGCCTTCGGCGTACCGCCGCGCTCGTCACGCTCGACGGCGGTCAGGGCGAATTCGGCGGCCAGTTGACGCGCGGTCTGCAGCGGGGAGAGCAGGGTGCTTTGTGGTTTGGCGGTCACACCAAAACTCCTATGTTCTACAACTTCCGTGTAGGAGCTGCCGAAGGTGCGATCTGTTTGATTTGATTTTTTACAAGCAAGATCAACAGATCGCAGCCTTCGGCAGCTCCTACAGTGGACGTTTTAGGCCTTTGCCTGGGTGGGCAACACATCGTTGGCAATCATTTCGCCAAACGGCCCGGTGAGGTTGGTCACGCCGCGTCCGGCCAGGCTCGCGTAGGGTTCCGGCAGCAGCGGGAACACCAGTTCGGCAAAGCGATAAGCTTCTTCCAGGTGCGGATAACCGGAAAAGATGAAGCTCTCGATACCGAGGTCGGCGTACTCCTTGATCCGCGCGGCCACTTGCTGCGGATCGCCCACCAGCGCGGTACCGGCACCGCCGCGTACCAGACCGACGCCGGCCCACAGGTTGGGGGCGATTTCCAGGTTGTCGCGACGCCCGTCGTGCAACGCTGCCATGCGCCGCTGGCCTTCGGAGTCGAAGCGCGAGAAGGATTTCTGCGCGGCCTCGATGGTCTCGTCGCTGATGTGCTCGATCAGTTTGTCCGCCGCTTTCCATGCTTCTTCGGCGGTCTCGCGGACGATCACATGCAGGCGAATCCCGAACTTCACCCTGCGCCCATGCCGCGCGGCGCGTTCACGCACATCGGCGAGTTTTTCGGCAACGGCGGCGGGCGGTTCGCCCCAGGTCAGATACACGTCGACTTGCTCGGCAGCGAGGTCATGTGCCGCGTCGGACGAGCCACCGAAATACAGCGGCGGATAGGGCTTCTGCACTGGCGGATAAAGGGCCTTGGCGTTCTGTACTTTCAGGTGTTTGCCTTCGAAATCCACCGATTCGCCTTGCAACACCCGGCGCCAGATCTTGAGGAATTCGTCGGTGACTTCGTAGCGTTCGCTGTGGCTGAGGAAGCTGCCGTCGCCACGGTTTTCGTCGGGGTCGCCGCCGGTCACCACGTTGATCAGCAGGCGGCCGTTGGACAGTCGATCGAGCGTCGCCGCCATGCGCGCCGAAACGGTGGGCGAAATGATCCCCGGACGGATCGCTACCAGATAACGCAGGCGCTCGGTCAAAGGCACCAGCGCCGAAGCGATCACCCACGAGTCTTCGCAGGAGCGCCCGGTGGGAATCAGCACGCCGTGGTAGCCGAGGCTGTCGGCGGCTTGCGCCACTTGTTTCAGGTAATTCAGGGTGACCGGGCGCGCGCCTTGGGTGGTGCCCAGGTAATGCCCGTCGCCGTGGGTCGGCAGGAACCAGAAAACATCCATGAACAGCTCCTTAAGCGATTTTCAGCAACGGTTTGATTTGCGTGCCGAACAGCGGCGCGGCGCGTTCGGCGGCCAGGCGAATGCGCGCTTTCAGCGGTTCGCTGGTGATCTGGTAGTCGGCGAAATCGGCCTCGGTGGCATAGACCCCGATGGGCAGGGTCACGGCCTGGAAGAAACTGAACAGCGGCCGCAACTGGTGATCCAGCACCAGCGCATGGCGCTCACTGCCCCCGGTGGCAGCGAGCAGTACCGGGGTGTCGATCAGCGCGTTGAGGTCGATCAGGTCAAACAGATGCTTGAGCAGGCCCGGGTAGGAACCGCGATACACCGGCGCGGCGACGATCAGCAGATCCGCCTGTTCGATGGCTTGCAGTTCGGCCTCGACCTCGGTGTTCAGCTCCTGACGCGACAGGGCACTACCCAACGGCCGGGCGATGTCACCGAGTTCGATCAGATGACTCTCGACCGGCAAGTGTCCGGCCAGTTCGGCCAACAGCGCTTGGGTCAGTACCAGCGTGCGCGATGGACGCCAGGTGCCGCCGGAGAGGGCGACGACTTTCAGGGGACGCGACATGATCAGTTCCTTTTTTTCAACAGTTGCTCAGCGAGCAGTGAGTCAGTGCCAAGGCTTGAGCAAGCGCTGTACCAATTCCTGAGAGGCCCGGTTTTATTGGGCCTGAGCGCTCTGGCGTAAGTCGGTTGTGCGGATATCAGGCGGGTTTGTTGATCTGCTGTTGCCTGGGCAACAGTTGCTGGAGCAACAGTTGTTCGCCGTGTGCAGGGATTTATAGCGACTGCTGTTTATTCCGTAAAAGAACGTTAATCGATATTTATAGATCATTTGGAGATATAGCGACGATACAGCTGAAATCCTGATAGCCACTATTGAACGCGTTGATTTTTGCCCGGACGGGCGCGGGCGTAGCCTTTGTCCATCGACTACCACCGCCCCGCCAGGACGCTCCCCATGAATCATTTACTGACTGTTTCGCTGTTGCTCGCTGTCTCCGTACTCGCCGGTTGCGCGACCCACGTTTCCCCCGAACAACGGCCTTACACCGCCGAAGAAACCCGCGAACTGGCGATGGAAGCGCTGAATCGCAGCGGCTTGTCCTTCGACGAATATCACGCGAAGAAAGCCGCACTGCTGGGCGAATCGCAATTCGACAAGAAAGCTGAAATGAGCGCCGGGCGAGCCATACAGCTGCATGGTCGTCCAAGTTAATCGAAAACTGTACTGCTCGAATTTTCGCGTAACTGTCCGTGGGTTTGCGGGCTGCCGTGCGATAGGGTCAACACCTGAATGACCCCCGACGGATTGCCCTCCATGACCCTTTCGCTTGATCTGCTGTTGGGCTTTGCCCTGTTTGCCCTTGTCACCTCGATTACACCGGGGCCGAACAACACCATGTTGCTGGCGTCGGGGGTGAACTTCGGCTTCAACCGCACCATTCCTCACATGCTCGGCATCACCTGCGGTTTCTTCGTATTGGTGGTCGCGGTGGGCTTTGGCCTGGGCGCGGTATTCCAGACATACCCGATTCTGTACACGGTGCTGCGCTATGTCGGCGCCGCGTATCTGTTGTACCTGGCGTGGAAAATCGCCCACTCGGGGCCGGTGGGCGAGGGCGTCGAAGGCGAGGCCCGGCCGATCAGCTATCTCGGCGCGGCGGCGTTCCAGTGGGTCAATCCCAAGGCCTGGATCATGGCCATCGGCGCCATCAGCACCTACACGCCGATGCAGGGTTATTTCACCAACGTGGTGGTGATTGCCGCCGTGTTTGCCATCATCAACCTGCCCAGTGTCGGCGTCTGGGCGGCGTGTGGCACGCTGTTGCGCAACGTGCTGAAGGACCCGCGCTGGTTGCGCGTGTTCAACTGGGGCATGGCGGCGCTGTTGGTGATTTCGCTGTACCCGTTACTTCTCGAAAGCTTTCACTGACGCATTGCTTCAACCGCCGGCCCGATGCCTGTTAAGCTCGGCTTCAGGAGCGTTCCTACGCACTTTTAAATGAAGTTGTTCTTCTTTAACGGCATCCGATCAGGTATTGATGACGCTCTCGAACCGACGCGCAGCTCACAAGGCTGCGTTGTGCCGTTTGCAGACACGAGCCTCCTGATCCCGGAACACGCTCTGCGAGTCTTTTATGAATAAACGTCCGCTGTATTTCGATTACGCCGCCACCACCCCGGTGGACGAGCGAGTCATCCAGGTGATGATCGACTGTCTGGGTTTTCACGGTAACTTCGGCAACCCGGCGTCCAGTTCCCATGCCTTTGGCCAGCAGGCCCGGCAAACGGTCGAGCAGGCCCGTCGACAAGTCGCCGAACTGGTGGGCGCCGAAGCCGCGCAGATCGTCTGGACCTCCGGCGCCACCGAATCCAACAACCTCGCCCTCAAGGGCGTAGCCCAGGCGCGCGGCGTTGCCGGTGGCCACATCATTACCAGCCAGATCGAACACAAAGCCATTCTTGATACCGCCCGGCAATTGCAGGACGCCGGTGTTGCGGTGAGCTATCTGGTGCCGGATGCCGAAGGCCTGATCACCCCGCAAGCGGTCAGCGAAGCCATGCGCGACGATACCTTTCTGGTGTCGCTGATGCTGGTCAACAACGAACTCGGTACCCTCAACGATATCCCGGCCATTGGTGAAGTCGTGCGCGGCCGTGGCGCGCTGTTCCACGTCGATGCCGCGCAGGGTGCGGGCAAAGTGGCGATCGATCTGCAGCAGTGGCCGGTGGACTTGATGTCGTTTTCGGCGCACAAACTCTACGGCCCCAAGGGGATCGGCGCGTTGTATGTCGGCCCGCGCGCGCAGCAGCGTTTGCAGGCGCAGATTCATGGCGGCGGCCACGAAGGCGGGCTGCGTTCCGGGACGCTGGCGACGCATCAGATCGCCGGCATGGGCGCGGCATTCGCCTTGGCCGCTGTGGCGTTCGATGAGGAGAAAACATCCATCGTGGCGCTGCGTGAGCGCTTGCTCGAACAGTTGTCGAGCCTGCCTGGCGTGCGTCTCAACGGCAGCGCTAGCCAGCGCATCCCGCATACCCTGAGCCTGACGTTCAGCGAAGGTGAGTTCAACGGTGCAGCCTTGAGCCAGTCGATCGCCTTTTCCGCGACCTCGGCCTGTAACTCGGCGAGCAACACGCCCTCTCACGTGCTGTTGGCCCTGGGACACGATGCCCGGCTGGCCGGTCGCACCATTCGCCTGAGCCTCGGCCGTTTCACCACTGCCGACGATATCGATCAGGCGGCAGAACTGATCAAAAGCGCCTGCGCCAGTGCCCCGGCATTCTGGGCGACAGGGCTTTAACCAGCCGGTTTTCACGGCTACGAACAATAACGATGAAGTGATTGGCAGGAGACATGATGAGTACCCAGACTTTGACCGAAGGAACGGTTCCCCAGCGCCTGGCGCACACCCGTGAATTGATGCGCCGCGAAGGCATTCATGCGTTGCTGGTGCCATCGGCGGACCCGCACCTCTCGGAATACCTGCCGGGTTACTGGCAAGGGCGCCAATGGCTGTCGGGCTTTCATGGCTCGGTCGGCACGTTGATCGTGACTGCCGATTTCGCCGGGGTCTGGGCTGACAGTCGCTATTGGGAGCAGGCGACCAAGGAACTCAAGGGCAGCGGCATCGAACTGGTCAAGCTGCAACCGGGTCAGCCGAGTCCGCTGGACTGGCTCGCCGAGCAGACACCCGAAGGTGGCGTGGTCGCGGTCGACGGTGCGGTGATGGCCGTTGCCTCGGCCCGCACGTTGAGCAGCAAGCTTGAAGCCCGCGGCGCGCGTCTGCGTACCGACATCGATTTGCTGAATGAAGTCTGGGCGGACCGCCCGAGCCTGCCGAACGCGCCGATCTATCAACATCTGCCACCGCAAGCGACGGTCAGCCGTGGCGAAAAAACTCGCCAAACTGCGTGAGACCTTGCGGGAACGTGGCGCCGACTGGCACTTCATCGCCACCCTCGACGACATTGCCTGGCTGTTCAACCTGCGCGGCGGCGATGTCTCGTTCAATCCGGTGTTTGTGTCGTTCGCGTTGATCAATCAACAGCAAGCGACCCTGTTTGTGGCCTTGAGCAAAGTCGATGCCGAGTTGCGTGCAGTGCTGGAGCAGGATGGCGTGACTTTGCGCGATTACCGCGAAGTCGCCGACGCCTTGCGCGCTGTCCCAGGCGGCGCGAGCCTGCTGGTGGATCCGGCGCGGGTGACCAGCGGTTTGCTGGATAATCTGGACAAAGGCGTGAAACTGGTCGAAGGCCTGAACCCGACCACGCTCGCCAAATCGCAAAAGAGTGAGGCTGATGCGCAGCACATCCGCAAGGCCATGGAGCAGGACGGCGCGGCGTTGTGCGAATTTTTCGCCTGGCTGGAATCGGCCTTGGGTCGTGAACGCATCACCGAACTGACCATCGACGAGAAACTCACTGCTGCCCGTGAGCGTCGTCCGGATTACGTGTCGCTGAGCTTCAATACGATTGCCGCGTTTAACGCCAACGGCGCAATGCCGCACTACCACGCCACCGAAGAAGAACACGCAGTGATCGAGGGTGACGGCTTGCTGCTGATCGACTCGGGCGGCCAGTACCTGGGCGGCACTACCGACATCACCCGAATGGTGCCAGTGGGGACGCCAACGGCTGAGCAGAAGCGTGACTGCACGCGCGTACTCAAAGGCGTGATTGCTCTTTCGCGGGCGCAGTTCCCGAAAGGCATTCTGTCGCCGTTGCTCGACGCCATCGCCCGCGCACCGATCTGGGCGGAAAGCGTGGATTACGGTCACGGCACCGGTCATGGGGTCGGCTATTTCCTCAACGTTCACGAAGGCCCGCAGGTGATCGCCTATCAGGCAGCACCGGCACCGCAAACGGCGATGCAAGCGGGGATGATCACCTCGATCGAACCGGGCACTTATCGTCCGGGCCGTTGGGGCGTGCGCATCGAGAACCTGGCGATGAATCGCGAGGCGGGGAGCAGCGAGTTCGGTGAGTTCCTCAAGTTTGAAACCTTGACCCTGTGTCCGATCGACACGCGCTGCCTGGAACCGTCCTTGCTGACGCAGGAAGAGAAGCAGTGGTTCAACGCCTACCACGCTGAAGTGCGTGAGCGTCTGAGTCCGTTGCTGGAGGGCGCTGCGCTGGAGTGGCTGAACACGCGCACCGCGGCGATCTGAATGGCTGAAACCCGGGCGCTGGCGGCAATGCCCGGGTGTTGTTTCTAATCTTGACGCAGGGCTTCTTCGACGAAGTCGAGGCGGTCCTGTCCAAAGAACATCTGGTTGCCGATAAACATGCTCGGCGCGCCAAACACTCCGCGTTTAATGGCTGTTTCGGTGTTGTCCTTCAGGGCTGCCTTTACCGTCTCATCGTTGGTCAGGGCCAGAACTTCATCGGGGTCGAAGCCGTGCTCGCTCAATACCGCAGCGACAGTTGCCGGCTCATCAAGCGGGCGTCCCTCCACCCACAATGCCTTGAACAGACAATCGATAAACGCCTGAAAGCGTTCCGGTTGGCGCAGTTGGATGCCGGTGACGGCACGCATCAGCATCAGTGTGTTGATCGGAAAATGCGGATTGAATTTCAGCGGCACGCCGTAACGCTTGGCGTAGCGATCCAGATCCTGAAACATATAGCGGCCCTTTGCCGGAATCATCGCCGGCGATGCGTTGCCGGTCGCCTTGAACACGCCGCCCAGCAGCATCGGGATGTAAATCAGCTGGCTCGCGGTCTCGGCACAGATCTTCGGCAACTGGGTATAGGCCAGGTAAGTGGCAGGGCTGCCGAGATCGAAATAGAACTCCACGGTTTTCGTCATCTTCGCTGCTCTCTATTTATTGTTATGGAGGAGGTGGGGTTTACCAGCGTTCGTTCCACGGGCGCAGATCCAGTTCGAAGGTCCAGGCGTCCCGTGGCTGACTGTGCAGATACCAATAGTTTTCGGCGATGTGTTCGGGATTGAGAATACCGTCCTGATCCTTGGTCGCGTACTTCTCCGGGAAACTGTTGCGAATGAAATCGGTGTCGATGGCGCCATCTACCACCACGTGCGCGACATGGATGTTCATCGGCCCCAGCTCACGCGCCATGCTTTGCGCCAGTGCACGGATACCGTGTTTGGCGCCGGCAAACGCGGCAAATCCGGAAGCACCACGCAGTCCAGCGGTAGCGCCAGTGAACAGAATGGTGCCGCGCTGGCGCGTGACCATGCGCTTGGCCACTTCGCGGGCATTGAGAAAACCCGAGAAACAGGCCATTTCCCAGATCTTGAAATACTTGCGCGCAGTTTCTTCGAGAATGCTGCAAGGCACGTTGGCGCCGATGTTGAAGACAAACGCCTCGATCGGACCCAGGCAGGTTTCGATCTCTTCAATCAACGCGATGACGTCTTCTTCCTTGCGCGCATCGCAGGCAAAACCATGGGCTTCTCCGCCCTCGGCCGAAATCGCGTCGACCAGCGGCTGCAATTTGTCGGCACTGCGCCGGGTGACGCAAGCGACAAATCCTTCCCTGGCAAAGCGCTTGGCAATCGCTCCGCCGGTGGCATCGCCGGCACCAACGACTAATACGACCTTCTTGTTGTTATTCATGGGTGAACCCCTTTAGTAAACGATCGTTAAGTGAACGAACGTTATGCTAGGATCCGGACAACGTCAAGGCGGTCGATCAAGAGGGTAAGCACATGCGGTATTCCGCCGGTCACAAGCTGGAAACCCGAGAAAAACTGCTGAACAGCAGTGCACTGTCAGCCAAGCGTTCGGGCTTTTCCACAGTCGGTGTCGATGGTTTGATGAAGGCGATCGGCCTGAGTGGCGCGGCGTTTTATAGCCACTTCTCGTCGAAAAACGAGCTGTTCACCGCTATCGTCGAGCGCGAACTGTGTCAGAGCCTGGAGCGGCTGGGGGGGGAAGGGGCGCAGGACCGTGAGCGGCTGGAACGCTGTCTCAAGCAGTACCTGAGCATGGCTCACGTGGAGCAGCCTGAATCGGGCTGTGCCTTGCCGACGCTGGGCGCGGAAATTGCCCGTTCAGATGATCAGGTTCGCGAGCAGGCAGAGTTGTGGATTTGTCGGCTGCAAGCCAGTTGGGCGCAGATTCTGGAAAGCGACAGCCTGGCCTGGGCGATTCTGTCGCAATGCGTCGGAGCGCTGGTGGTGGCGCGGATGCTGGTGACGCCGGAGATTCAACAGACGGTATTGCAGTCCAGTCATGAGGAAATCGGGCGTCAACTGGCTGCTCGGAAAGGCGGACAGCCTGAATGATTCACTTGCAGATGACGATCATGCTGCGGCTGGTATAGCCAGCCGGATTGAGACCGAACGGGTAATCGCCTGGCTCTTCCACGGCGTCCCCGGATTTGGCGATGACCTTGTAGCCTTTGGGGGCGCAGGAATTGGCGGCGCTGGTGTAGCACTTGTCCCAAGAGGACGACAGCCCGGAACAGTTGATGTGCAGCCCTTTTTTACCGTGCTTCACCTGGGTCTTGGAGGTCGCTGCGCACCCCGCTACTGCCAATACAGCGATCAGTATCAAAATTCGTTTCATTACCGTCCTTATGGTAGCCACGAGTCTTGCGCTCGGGTCTGCCTGTATTCGCCTGCGCTTTAAGCGGTTTGATATCCCTGTCCGAAAAATCCATGTCTGGCACTGAGTCAAGGGGGCTAAACATGGCCTAAATGAACGCCAATTGCCAGACCTTCGTCAAATCCTGTCTCAATCCGCCGCAACGGCGGGCTTGGCGGTGCTGCCCATGGTCATGGTTGCCCCGACGGAGGCCAGAATAATGCAGAGGATCGCCATCCATTGTGACAGCGTGAGGTACTCCTGCAGAAACAGGAGGCCCGACAATGCGCCGAAGGCCGGTTCGATGCTCATCAAGGTACCGAAGGTGCGGGCAGGCATGCGGGTGAGGGCGACCATCTCAAGGGTATAGGGCAAAGCTGTTGAGAGGATGGCGACGCCGATGGCGATCGGGATCAGCGACGGGGTCAGCAACGCGGTGCCGGCATGCACGATGCCGATCGGCGCGACAAACAGTGCGGCGATCATCACGCCCAGAGCCGCAGTCGTCACGCCGTTGTCTGCACCAGCTTTTTGGCCGAACAGAATATACAACGCCCAGCACACGCCGGCGCCCAAGGCATAACCGGCGCCGACCAGATCAATTCCCGCTGTTGTTGCTCCCGTCGGGATCAACAACAGCAGGCCGACGGCCGCCAAGGCAATCCAGAGAAAATCGATAGCGCGGCGAGAGGCGTAAATGGCGACGGCCAGCGGACCCGTGAACTCAAGCGCGACTGCAATGCCAAGCGGTACGGTGCGCAATGACATATAGAAGAGGAAGTTCATCCCGCCCAGCGCCATTCCGTAAACGATCACTGTTCGCAGCGACTGAGCTGTCAGCCTTGCGCGCCATGGGCGCAGCAATAACAGCATGATTACGCTGGCGAAGACCAGGCGCAGAGTGGTCGTCCCTTGAGCGCCGACTACCGGGAACATGCTTTTGGCTAAAGAGGCGCCAGACTGGATGGATGCCATGGCTATTAATAAGAGGCCAACCGGGAACAGCGTTGAGGCCAGAGAGCGAGGTTGGTCAGTCATTGCGAGGCATCGTCCAAAGGTGAGAGCAGAGTATTGTTTTAGGTGTTGGGCAATATACTGCGCATTCGGAGGCATTGCGTCTATATATAGCTGGCTTTTTCGGTGTCTCGACAGAAAACTGAAATTAACGGTTGACGGCAGATTCTGGAGGTCTATAATTCGCCCCACTTCCGGCGCAGTCGAAACGGAAAACTCCTTGAAATTCAATGAGTTACGCAGTTTTCGACGGTGGGTAGCTTCAGTTCATCGAAGCCTGGAAGGAGTTGAAGGAGCGGTGATGTTTGGCTCTCTTGACGGTTCGATCTTCTCGGTCGAAAGCGGTGAAAAAGAGGTGTTGACAGCAGCGTGTAACGCTGTAGAATTCGCCTCCCGCTAACGAGAGATCGGAAGCGCAAGTGGTTGAAGTTGTTGAAGAATTCTTCGAAAGCTTCTGAAA
>NZ_JABULD010000341.1:0-49132 GCF_014060985.1 Pseudomonas sp. MD195_PC81_125 | reverse complement strand
TCAAAAGATTCGCAGCCTTCGGCAGCTCCTACAGGGCGGTGTTTCAGGGGGCATCGAAAGGGCCACGCGCTTGAGCAACTCGGGCAGTTCGCGCAGGGCATTCAGATCATCACTGCGCTCACGCAGCTGTGCCAGCCGCACCAACGCTTCGCGCCGATATCGATCCCGTCGCCATTGCCAATAGCGCCGCACGCCAACCACCAGTGCCAGCACAACCAACAGCGCCAGTAACAGCCACCAGCCCCAGGTCTGCGGCGCATAACTCACCGGCGCCGGCAGGCTCAGCTCCTTGAGCTGGCTGATGTCGGGGATATTCGGGTTCATCGCCGTGGGCCGGCAGACTTGCCAAGCTCGGCGCGCAATTGCGCGTGGGCCTCTTCGGCGGTGCTGAACATCATCAGCGGCACCTGACTGCGGCGCAGCAGGGTGGCGACGTCCTTAAGGCGGCCACCGAGATAATCACCCAATGGCTGATGCACGCTGCGCTTATCGACAGCCAGTTCCACCTGCAATTGGCCCTGTGTGATCAGCAGCCGGCCATCACTCGGCAACTTCAGAGCCAGCGGGTCGTAGACTTGCAGGGCGATCACGTCGTTGTGCGCGCGCAGTTGCCGCATCAATTGCAAGGTACGTTCACCCGCCCCGGCGAAGTCGCTGACGATGCAGATCAAATGGTCGTGACCGGCCAGCACCAGGCAACGCTGCAAGGCCTTGTCCAGTTGGTCTTCGTCCTCGGCGTCGGGGTTGGCGGCGTTCAGCGCCTGATTCTGTTGCACCACGCAGCTGAGCAAGGCTTCGACCCGTTTGCGGCTGCGTAGCGGTGCGATGCTGTCGATGCGTTGATCGTTGAACACCAGACCGCCGACCCGGTCACCGGCGTTGAACACTATCCACGCCGCCAGTGCGCCGAGTTCAGCGGCGAGGGCCGATTTGAAACTGCGTTGCGAGCCGAAGAACATCGACATGCGCTGATCGACCACGATCAGCGCCGGGCGATCGCGCTCTTCAGTAAAAGTGCGTACCACCGGTTTGCCGGTGCGCAGCGAAGCGCGCCAGTCGAGGTGACGTAAATCATCACCGGGCTGGTAGCGGCGCAGCTCATCGAAGTTCAAGCCACGGCCACGCAAGCGCGAGGCATGGTTGCCAGCAAGAATGCTGCCCTGGGGCTGGCGCGCCAGAAAACTCAGGTCACGGGCCTTGAACTCCAGCGCCATCAATTGCGCCAGAGAGACGTAGACCAGTCCCTCCGTGTTCATGCCGGAATCGCCACTTTATCCAGCAACCGGTCGAGCACCTGATCGGCTGTCACGCCATCCGCGACTGCGTCGTAGCTCAATTGCAGGCGGTGACGCAGCACCGGATGCACCACCGCGCGCACGTTATCCGGCGAGACGAAATCCTGGCCCTGCAACCACGCGTCGGCCCGCGCGCAACGATCCAGGCCGATGCCGCCACGGGGACTGGCGCCAATGCTGATCCAGCGTCCGAGGTCTTCGTCGTAATTGGCCGGGTGGCGAGTGGCGTTGATCAGGTCGATCAGGTAGCGGTCGATGGCCGGTGATACGTGCACCGCGCTGACCTCCTTGCGCGCAGCGAAGATCACCTCCTGCGGCAATGTGAAGCCCTTGCCCGGCGCGGTGTTCGCACCCTGGGCAAACTCTTCGGCGCGCAACAGGCGCAGCACCTGGCTTTCGTTATCGGCGCTGGGGTAATCCAGCAACACCTTCATCAGGAACCGGTCCATCTGCGCTTCCGGCAACGGATAAGTGCCTTCCTGCTCGATCGGGTTTTGTGTGGCGACCACAATGAACAGCTCCGGCAGCACGTGGCTGGTGCCGGCCACGGTAATCTGCCGTTCTTCCATGGCCTCCAGCAGCGCCGCCTGCACCTTGGCCGGGGCGCGGTTGATCTCGTCGGCGAGGATCAGATTGCCGAACAGCGGGCCGGGCTGGAAGCGGATCTCGTTCTGCCCGGCGACCTGGTGCAGCACTTCGGCACCGGTGATGTCCGAGGGCAGCAAGTCGGGGGTGAACTGGATGCGGCTCATCTTCGCGTCCAGATGGGTGGCCAGCGCCTTGACCGTGCGCGTCTTGGCCAGCCCTGGCAGACTTTCCAGCAGCAAATGCCCGTTGGCGAGCAGGCCGAGAAGGAGCTGCCGAATGACTTGATCCTGGCCGAGCACGGCTTCGGCGATGCTTGCTTGCAGGGCGTTGAGGTCGGTGAGTGCGGTCATGGGACAGTCCTTGGTGGCCGGTCTAGAAAAACGCCAGGGTCATGTTGGCGGCAATGCCGTTACCTTCAGGGCGGTTCTTGGTGTCGAACTCCGGCACCCAGCGCGCACTGAAGCTGGCCTGGGCGTCTGCGAATTTGCCAGTCCAGACCACCACCGGCCCGGCGCCGACGGAGCGGCCACGGAAGCCATTGAGGCTGTCGGCGGTCTGGCCCTTGTCGTCGGTGACTTGCTGGACATAACCGGCCGCGAGGCCTGCGCTCCAGCCACTGCCGAAGCCGTGAGTCCACAGGGCTTCGAGGGTGAAGATGTTGCCGTTGCGGTAATCGGTGGCGGTGTTTTCGGTATAGAACTCCAGGCCACTGGACAGGGTGAACTCGCCCCCCTTGCCGTCCAGATGGGTGAAGGCCACGGTGGGCATGAACGTGTAGTTGTTCTGGCCCGGGTTGGCCAGGCGATTGTCGTTGTAGGCGCCGGTCGGCACATAGATCGGCAGGGACAACGCGATGTGGTTCAGCTCGTCGAAGTGGTAGCCGGCGGCAATCGGGGTGACCAGCGCGTCGGCGAACTGGGTGCCGGAATCGCTGGTGCCGAGGGTGCGCCCGCGCGGGCCGGTGATGGCCGCGTCGATGTCGGTGTATTGCAGCGGTATGCCGATTGCCGAGGCGAAGTTCCATGGGCCTTTGCCGGTGTCCCAGATGTGCGTCAGGTTGGTCATGGTGTAGGAGACTTTCATGTCGATCCCGGCACTGACTTCACCGGAAATCGGCGCGCCGCGACTGCCCTTGAGCGATCCGTCGTACCAGATGCTGGTCACCGAGACCACCCAGCCCGGTTCGGGCGGGATGATCCCGGCGTTGGAATACACCTGTTGCCCGGTGATTGGCCGGCCTACGCCCCCTTCGGCTGCATAGAGTTGAGGACTGCCGATCATGCACAGCGCCAGCAGCGGACGCACAACGTAAGGCTTGACCATCACTGGCTCCGTTTATTGTTTTGAGTTGACCGGGTCGAGCTGCGGCATCTTCCACTCGCCGCTGGCCACTTCCGGTTTCGGCAGGTACAGGCGCAACACACCGTAGAACGGCCCGTCCGGTGCCGGCAGCCAGTTGGCCTGCTTGTCCTTGCCGGGATTTTTGTGCTGCACGTAGAGGGTCAGGCCGCCGTCGGCATCGCGCTTCAAGTCGGGCAGCATTCGCGAGTTGATCAGGTAGCGATTGAGCGGGTTGGCCACCAGCAATTTGCTCTTGCCGTCATACAGGGTCAGCGACCAGAAGGCGTCGGCCGGGGGCAGGGCGCCCTTGTCGAAATGCAGGGTGTAGTCGTGTTTCGCCGCGTCGGCCGGTTGGCCGTCCTTGTCGACGAAATAACCGATGTAGTTCGCCTCTTCGGCAGAGTTGCCGAAGATGCCCATGTTGGCGCCGGCGTAGCGATACAGGTAATTGCCCTTGAGGTGATCGCGGGTGCCGAACAGGTCACCGCTGCTGAGTTCGTGCGTGTCGACCTTGTCTTTCTTGAACGCGGCGAATTCAGCCTTGGCGTCACTGATGCCGTCTTCGAGAGCCTTGCGTTGCTCTGGGCTGAGCTGTTTCAGGTCGAATGGCTGACCGGCACCGATGCCGATTTTGGCAAAGCGTGCGAGCAGGTCTTTTTCAACGTCCTGCGGCGGGGTGAAGGCGAGCATGAAGTTCAGGTAGCGGAACAGATCCGGGGTTTCGCTCATGGTCGGCGTCGGTTTCGGCCAACTGACTTTCGGTGCCGGCGCCGGAGCTTTCTGTTTCACGTATTTGCTCAGCGGCTCGACCTTGTAGCCTTTCTGGATCTGCTTGACCTTGCCCAGATCTTTTTCGTCGAACAGCTGCGTGCGGTACAGCGCGTAGGCAATGTTGCTTTCGCTGCGCACCAGGCGGTCGATGTTGATCGGTTGCTGACCCTGCCAGTCAGGCCCGGCGATCATGAAATGACCACCGTTGTTGCCGGTGCTGCGGGTGCCCAGGTAAGCGAAGTTCTGCGTGTAGGCGTCGATCAGTTGCACCGAGTAGTAACGGTGCTCTTCGATCGGCGGCAAGGTCAGGATCAATGGCTCGCTGCGCAGGTCCATCCAGACAAACGAGTAGGGCGTGTCGGCGTTCGGTGTGACGAACGCGGTGTCCTTGGCGGTGAAGGCCTTGGCGGTGTTGCCGATCTGGTTGAACGGTGCCTTGAAGTTCGGGCTCTTGCGGTCCACGGCCTGGGTGTACAGGGTCTTGTACATTTCCACTACCGGGAAGCCATACAAGTAGGCGTCCTTGGCGATGCTTCGGGCTTCTTCGGGGCTGGCGCTGAAATCGGCCCAGGCGCTGCTGCTCAGGGCGAGGGTCAGAGCGGCCAGCCATAGATTGCGTGCGTTCATGCGGCGTCCTTATTCATTGCACGACCGTGATGTCGTCAAGTTTCCAGCTCTTGTCGAAATAGGCTTCGGTTGGCGCGTACAGGCGGAAATAGCTGAACCAGTGCTTGCCGGGCACAGTTTGCACCCAGTTGTTTTCGAAGCCTTTGGGCGCACTCGGGCCGAAGTACAGGTCCACCGAGCCATCGGGGTTTTTCTTCAGATCCTGACGCGAAGACAGATCGGCCTTGCGCTGTGGATTGTCGATCAGGCAACGGCTGTCGATGTCGTACACGGTCATCGACCAGAACTGCTTGGCCGGCGGGTTGGCACCGACATGCAGGCGATAGGTCTTGCCGCCGTCGAGCCAGTCACCCTTGGCATCGGTGTAGGCACCGAGGTAGGTCTGGCCGAGGCCCGGGGTTTTGGAGACCATGCCTTTGGTGTTGGTTACCGCTTCATAGAACCAGGCGCTGCGTTCCCACAACTGGTCGTAATAGGCCACGCGTTGCGACGGTTCGGCAATGTTCAGCACCGTGTCCCAATGCCGGTCGGGCCAGTACTGCGCGTCAGGAAAGCGCTTGGCAAACGTGTTGGCCTTGGCGATCAGCTCACCGACCTGCGCGCCGGACTCCAGAGCCTGGCGCTGCTGAGTGTTGGGGTTGAAGGGTTTGTCCTTCTCGATGCCGAGACTGGCGAGCATCGCCATGTAGAAGCGATCACGTTCATTGACCGGTTCTTTCTGGATGATCTGGTGCAGCCGCTGCCAGTAAGCGATGCCGCGTGGCTGGGTACCCGACCACTTTTTACCGTCAGGCGACAGCAGGCGGGTCTTGCTCGGCTCGGCACGTTTGGCGTACGGGTACATCTTGAATTTTTCGACCAGTGCCTTGCCCTTGGCCGGATCCGGATCCAGCACACGGAAGCCCACCAGTACGTTCATGGTTTCCGATTTGGCCAGGTAATACTTGTCGGCATCGGCCGGTGGCTCCGCGCCCGGTGGCAGCACCAGGTATTTGCCGCCCTGGCCTTTGTCCGGGCCGGTCTGGCCCATGTCGATGATTGCCCGCTGCCAGAAATCGCCAATGCCGCCGGCGGTCGGTCCCGGTGGCAGTTCAATCACCAGCGGCCCGGTTTCGCTCAGGTCGACGAAACCGAGAATGTACGGCGTGGTGGCGTTGGCGGTGATCACGCCGAGCTTGTCTTCGTAGCTGTTGAGCACCAGCAAGTCGCCGCTGCGCGCGCCGAGCTTGTCGCGAAATTCTTCCTGCCACTGCGCGTAGGACACCAGTGGCAAGGCCCACAGGTAACTCTGGGTCGCCTGCTGGAAATCCAGCTCGGCGTAGAGTCTGGCAATCGACTCATGGGCCGGCAGTTCGCCTTCCATGGCGATCTTGCCGATACGGGTGTCCAGATCCTGAGCACCGACGCCGCAGCTGGCGAACAGGGTCATCAGGCTGAAACCGGCGGCGCGTAAAGCGATGTGCATGGCCATGTCCTTATTTTCCGAATGTCACGTTGATCCCCGCGAACAGGGTGAACTGCGGCACACCATCGCCTTTGCGTTCGACGGTCCACTGCGGTTCGAGGAAGGCGTTGAGAATGTTGCTGCCGGACTTCCAGACCTTGCCCGCACCCAGGCCGATCGGGATGTAGTGGGTGTTGTTCTTCAGGTCGAACGTCCAGATGCCGGTGGAGCGCAGGTACCAGCCCTTGTCGAGGTTGCGGATGATGAAGGGCTGCAGGGTTGCGCTTTCGACGTGTGCACGGTCGTGGTCGCCGGCGAACGAACTCTGGTACTGCACCAGCGCTCCGAGCAGGCCACGCGGCGACGAATCAATCGCCACCGCCGAGAGGCCGGCCTGCCACTTGCCGGTGCCCAGCTCATCTTCGGCAGCGGTCGGTGCGGTGATTTGCGGGCCGATGCCCAACTGCACGCCGTCGGTCTTGAGCAGGAAGATGTCGAACAGATTGAGATCGCCGATGCCGGTGCTGTAGCCGCCGTGCGGATCGGGTCGGGTGCTGATCGGCATCGTTGCGCGGAGCAGTTGCGGTACGCCGATGAAATCGTTGGGCGCAATCGGCAAAGTGCCGCGCAGCAGAGCGTCGTTGGTGTGCAGGTTGCTGTCGAACAGCTTCGGCGTGTAGTAATCCTGCAGGTTGGCGCCGGGCGCCAGGTTCAGCGGGTTGTTGCTTTTGTTGGCCTCTTCGGCGTTATTCGCCAAGGCACACACCACAGGCGCCAGCCAACTTGCCAGCAGCAAGGCGCGACTCCCCATTTTCTTCGACATGATCCCCGTTTCCCTGGTGGCTACTGCATGGACGTCCCGGCGCTTCCCGGCCGTTGGACGTATTTCCTTTCTTATCAAGCCTGTAGGACACGTCTGAATGACGCTAGCAGCTAATGGGGAGTTAGCCAGTCGAAGGGATTAATTCTTTGGTTTTGTCTACAGAGTCACACTAAAGGTGGGCGCTGAATTTTTACGCCCCTGTAGGAGCTGCCGCAGGCTGCGATCTTTTGACTTTGATTTTTTTAAAACAAGATCAAAAGATCGCAGCCTTCGGCAGCTCCCACATGCGTTCGGCGCATGACTCATCAATGTGGGACAATACCCGCCACTTTCAGCCATACCCGAATCGATCACACCCATGAACGCCCCCCGCACACCCAAACCTGCGCGCAACAAGCCTGATGTCGCGACCCCGGCCAAAGCCGTCGAGCCGCGTGAAAAGGCCAGCCTGCACCCGCGCAATCGCCATCAGGGCCGCTACGACTTCCCGGCGTTGATCAAGACCACGCCGGAACTGGCGAAGTTCGTGATCACCAACCCGTATGGCAAGGAAAGCATCGACTTCGCCAGCCCCGACGCGGTGCGCGTGTTCAACCGGGCGCTGCTCAAGGCGTTTTATGGCATCGAGCATTGGGACATCCCGGCCGATTACCTCTGCCCACCGGTGCCGGGCCGTGCCGATTACGTGCATTTCCTCGCCGACCTGCTGGCCAGCATGAACGACGGCAAGGTGCCGCGCGGTGCGATCGTCAACGTGCTGGACATCGGCATGGGCGCCAACTGCGTTTATCCGCTGATCGGCAACAGCGAATACCGCTGGCACTTCCTCGGTTCGGAAATCGACCCGACCGCCGTGGCTGCCGCCCGAGCCATCGTCCAGTCCAACGGGCTGAACAAGGTGATCCAGCTGCGCCAGCAGGAGAACCGCAAGCACATCCTGATTGGCTTGCTGGAGCCGGGCGAGCGCTTTGACCTGACCATGTGCAACCCGCCGTTCCACGCCTCGATGGAAGAGGCAACCAAGGGCAGCGAGCGCAAATGGCGCGCACTGGGCAAGGCTGATCCGAAACGCAAACTGCCGGTGCTGAACTTCGGTGGTCAGTCTGCCGAGCTGTGGTGTGAAGGCGGTGAAGCGCGTTTCGTGACGCAACTGATCGCCGAGAGCGCGAACTACCAGCACAAGGTGCTGTGGTTCAGCACCCTGGTCTCGAAAGCCTCGAACCTTCCGGCCATCGAAACCGCCCTGAAAAAGGCCGGCGTGCTGGAAAGCCAGGTGGTGGAGATGTCGCAGGGGCAGAAACAGAGCCGCTTCGTGGCGTGGACCTTCCAGACCAAGTCCGAGCAGCAGATCTGGCGTCGCGAGCGCTGGGTTCGCTGATTCTGTAGGAGCTGCGGCACGCTGCGATCTTTTTGATCCTGCTTGAWAAAAAGATCAAAAAGATCGCACCTGCGGCAGCTCCTACAATGGTCGCCTCAAGAGAAGGATTTTCATGCTCAAGACCCTCGCGGTGGCCAATTACCGCTCGATCAACAAACTGGTGATTCCGCTGGGCCGGCTGAACCTGATCACCGGCCCCAACGGCAGCGGCAAGTCCAATCTCTACCGCGCCTTGCGCCTGCTGGCGGAGACCGCTCAAGGTGGCGTGGTCAATGCGCTGGCCCGCGAGGGCGGGCTGGACTCGACATTCTGGGCCGGGCCGGAAACCATCAGCCGGCGCATGCGCAACGGCGAAGTGGCGATCGAGCCGACCGTGCGTCAGGGCGTCAAACGGCTGCGCCTGGGGTTTGCCGGAGAGGATTTCAGCTACTCCATCAGCCTCGGCCTGCCCGACTCCAACGGCCACTTCATGTTGCCGGGAGACACTCATCCCAGCCCCTCGCGTTTCAGCCTCGATCCGCAGATCAAGCGCGAATGCATCTGGGCCGGCCCGCTCTATCGACCGGCCAGCCTGCTGGTGGATCGCAACGGTGCGATGATCCGCGCCCGCGAAGCCCGCAGCTGGGACGTGCTGGCGCAACACACGCCGAACTTCGACAGCCTGTTCGACCAGATCGGCAGCCTGCGCAGTTCGCCTGAAGTGTTCCAGATGCGCGAGTTCATCCGCCGCTGGCGCTTCTACGATCACTTTCGCAGCGACGCCGACGCCCCGGTGCGCCAGCCGCAACTGGGCACGCGCACGCCGGTGCTGCACCACGACGGTCGCGATCTGGCAGCCGCGTTGCAGACCATCAATGAAATCGGCGACCCCGAGGCCTTGCAGGTGGCGATCAGCGATGCGTTTCCCGGCGCACGGCTGAACATCGCACCGCTGGCCGGCGGACGCTTTGCCATCGAGTTTTTCCAGGAGGGGTTGCTGCGACCCTTGTCGGCGGCGGAGCTGTCGGACGGGACGTTGCGTTATCTGTTGCTGATTGCCGCATTGCTGACGCCAAGACCACCGTCATTGATGGTGCTCAACGAACCGGAAACCAGTCTGCACCCGGATCTTTTGCCGGCGCTGGCGCGCTTGATCATTCGCGCGTCGGAACAGTGTCAGGTGTGGGTGGTGTCCCATGCACGGCGGTTGATTTCGGCGTTGCAGGAGGATCCGGAGTGCAACTGCATCGTGCTGGAGAAAACCTTCGGCCAGACCGGAATTGTCGGGCAGCGGGTATTGGATGAGCCGGCGTGGAACTGGCCGGATTGAAAGCGAAAAGATCGCAGCCTGCGGCAGCTCCTACAGAGATCGCACTTCAATGCAGGAGCTGCCGCAGGCTGCGATCTTTTGCTTTTAGGCCCAAACCGCATTAGCTTTGACGTCTGTCACGATTCAGAGTCGAGGTGTGCGATGGAGCTTCAAACATGGCTGGCATTCTTTGCCGCCTGCTGGGTGATCAGTCTGTCCCCGGGTGCTGGCGCCATTGCGTCGATGTCCAGCGGCCTGCAATACGGTTTCTGGCGCGGTTACTGGAACGCGCTGGGCCTGCAAGTGGGTCTGGCGGTACAGATTGCGATTGTCGGCGCTGGGGTCGGCGCGATTCTCACTGCTTCGGCCACCGCGTTCTATGCGATCAAATGGTTCGGTGTGGCCTATCTGGTCTATCTGGCGGTCAAGCAATGGCGTGCGCTGCCCATGGACATGAGCGATGACGCAGCAGTCCGGCCGATCGGCAAACCGCTGGCGCTGGTGTTTCGCGGCTTCCTGGTCAACATCAGTAACCCCAAGGCGCTGGTGTTCATGCTGGCGGTGCTGCCGCAGTTCATCAATCCCCATGCACCGCTGCTGATGCAGTACCTGGTGATCGGCGTGACCATGATCTGCGTGGATCTGGTTGTCATGGCTGGCTACACGGGCCTGGCGTCCAAGGTGCTGCGTCTGTTGCGCACGCCGAAGCAGCAGAAACGCATGAATCGCACGTTTGCCGGGCTGTTCATTGGTGCGGCGGCGTTTATGGCGACGTTGCGTAAAGCGGCGGTCTAAAAGCTTCGGCCAGAAAAAAAGGCGACCTCTTGAGGTCGCCTTTTTCGTCTCTGACGATACATCTGGGTTACACCCAACTGTGGTGAGGGAGCTTTTGTGGTGAGGGGATTTATCCCCGATGGGCTGCGTAGCAGCCCCTTCTTTCAAGATCAAGAGGGGCTCGCTTCGCGAGCCATCGGGGATGAATCCCCTCACTACAGAGTTGTTCACTCAGCCGGTCAGTGCAAAATCACCGGCGCCGTATCACGGGGCAGGTTGTTGCGCTGCTGTGCCTCGCGCGGCTGCTCGTAACCGCCGCCACCGAGCTGCATGCTCAGTTGCCCGGCGACGTCTTCGCCCAGGGCTTTCGACACTTCACGCACCACCCGCGGGCGGTTCAGCGAGATCTTGATGTCGCGGCCGTTCACCAGTTTGGTGTCCTGCGCTTCGCCCATCGCCGTGAAGGCCGAGGTGATCTCGTAGGTCTTGGTGTTGATCAGGCTGAAATCCGCCACCAGCGTCAGACCCAGCACCGCCGAATAGCTGTCGGTGTGCGCCAGCTCGTTCATGTCCTGGGTGAAGTCGATGTCGGATACGGTGCCGAACAGCACGTAGTCGGCGCCTTTGAAGCTGCCGGCCTTGATCCGCTTGATCACGTCATAGACGTCACCCTTGGACGACGCGGTATACGGCGTGCCCTGCACCAGCTGGAACATCCCGGTGCGCAGGATCTCGCCCTTGATGTCGCCAGTGAATTTACGCAGTTCACCCTGTTCGATGTAGCTGGTGGTCGCTTCCAGCTCGTTGTAGTTCGACGAACCACTGGCGCTGTAGTAACCCTCGCGGTAATTGCTCTGCGCCGAAACGATGTGGATGTACTGCTCCACGCGTTCCTGATACGCCAGATCCGTTACCGCGACTTTCGGGGCCGCTTGCACGCTGAGCGCGCAAGCCAGGGCCATCATGCCAATCCATGCGCGCATCAATTAACGCTCCGTGGTTTTGCGGATCTCTTTTTCGTCCATCCACTCGGCCAGACCGCTTTCGACGTCGATCAGTTGCAGGCTGAATTTGTAGAAGACGTCCTTGTAGTCGCTGCTGCGCTTGACGATCGAGCTGATCGAGCCTTCCAGACGGTACTTGGCGGCGATCATGTTGCCGGTCTTGGCCACGGTGCTCTTCTTGTACAGACCGCTCTGGTTTTGCAGCTTGAGCTGATCGACCTGGCTCTGCATCGCGGTGTTGTCGCTGGCGAAGCGGGCGGTGCCGGATTTCATCAACTGAGTCTTGATGCTGGTGGTGATTTCGCGGGTATCGATGTACTCGCTGGTCTTGTTCTTCACGTCGTAGACCTGCACCACCGGGCGGCCCTGCAGAATGCCGGACTGGGCCAGGGAGCGGGTCATCGATTCGGCGATCATCTGCAGGTCGGTCGAACCGAATTCGTTGGTCACGGTTTCAACCGCTTTGGTGTCGCCGTAGCTGATGTTCTTGCTACCCAGGGTCGGCGAGGTGTTGGCGCAACCGGAGGCCAGCAGGGCGAGGACAGCGATCAGGGAAAAGCGTACAAACATGGGGATGCTCTCTAATACAGGAATAGGTTGGCGGGCTTAAGGCGTCTTGAGTTCGAGACGGAAGTCCACGGCTTTCGGGGTCGGGGCGATGCCCTGGATGAAGCTGGTCTGAGCGCCGTACATCATCTGGCTTTTCCAGACTTCTTCCTCGGCGACCGGAAAGCCTTCCGCACCGAGCCAGGCGAAGCGGTAGTAGAACGTCTTGTTGCTGTTGAGGGTGTTGGTCAACTGCACATTGACGGTCATGAAGCCGTTCTCGCGGGCGACGCGCATGGCGCCGACCGCGATGTGTTTCTGCGGGCCCATGGCCACGACCTTGCTCGCGGCGCTGCCCGGCTCCGGCGGTGGCGGGGTGGCGCAGCCGCTGGCCAGGACGGCGAGGGCGGCAACGGCGATGAGTTTCAAGCGCATGCAAAGACTCCGTTCTTAAGGTTGTTTGAGGCTGGCGACGTTGGTCGCGCCGGCGCTCGGGATGACGTGGGCGGCGACGCCACCGGCAAATACCTGGTTGCCCACCGCTCGCAGGCTGATCACTTGATAACGCTGATCGACGGTGACCTTGACCAGCGAACCGCCGACGGCGCTCGGCAGGCTGACTTGATGCTCGCCTTTCTTCAAGCGCAGACGTACCACCTGGGTGTTGTCCGGCAGGGTGCGCCACGTACGGGTATCGGCACCTTCCAGCACGGCTGAAGAGATACCCACGGCCAGACCGGCCAGCGGATTGGTTTCGTTGATCTTCTTCTGTGCCACGCCTTTGGTGATTGCGCGCACGGTGGTGCGCACAATGATCCCCGGCATGTCATCGCGCAGGGCGCGGCGGGACATGGCGGTGGTGCTGTTGAGGGCCGTCAGGTTGACTTGCTGGCCATCGACACCGATCTGCGCAAGCGGTGCGGTGGAGGTGTCCGGCTTGATGATCGGGAACGACAGTGGAGTGATCACCACATTGTTGGAGATCGGCAATGGCAGCGGCACGCGGATCGAATCGCGCGAAGGTGCCAGACCGCTTTGCACCACGATCAGGATGTCGCTGTCGTCGGATTTGCTCGGCTTGTCGAGGTTGACCAGCGCCTGCTCCAGCAGCGGGGTGTTCGGGCGCAGTTCGGCCGCCTTGCGGTAGCCCGGTGCAGCCAGGTCTTTCTCGCCCAGGGCTTCGTAGACGAAACCGGCCAGGTAATGGCTGAACGCACTCTGGTAGCTGTTTTTCAGGCTGACCACTTCCGGCGCGTCGAGGCTGGCGACCGGGTAGCCTTGCAGATCCTTGTACTGAGTCTTGATCCCTTCTTTTTCGGCCTCTTCCTCACTCTTGAGGTATTCCTTGTCGCGCAGGTCGGCGATCACCGCTTCACGTTCGTGGGTTTTCTTGATCGCGGTGCGGGCGCCTTCGAAGTCGTTGACGGCCAGCAGGTTGAGGGCCATCTGCGTGGTCAGCATGACTTTCTCGTAGTCGTAACCTTCGTAGCGACGGACCTTGTCGTTGACGATGAAGCTGCCGAACTGGGCCAGGTATTTGCCGGAGTCGAGCTTGACCGAATCCTCCCACTGACCGACCACCTGGTCGGCGCTGGTCCAGGCGCTCTGGCTGCCGGACAGGTCACCCTTGGCGCGCAGCAACTCACCTTTCTCGAAGTAATAGAGCAGATCTTTGTCGGGGCCGGTGTTGTTCTTTTCCAGCAGGCTCAGTGCGGCATCGACGTTGCCGGTGGCCAGTTGCTGGTTGGTCTGGGCCAGTTCCGAATCGTAGTTGCGAAACGCCGAACAGCCGGACAGCAGAGTGACAGCGCTGAGCGCGATCAAGGTGGGAGTGCGCAATGCCATGGGGGTACTTCTTCCCTGAGCTAGTAACTGCATCAGCCGCCGGTGCTGGTCGGGCTGGTGTGACCCATCGACAGTGGCGCTGGCCTCCTGCCAAT
Organism: Pseudomonas sp. MD195_PC81_125; assembly: GCF_014060985.1. Classification (NCBI taxonomy): domain Bacteria; kingdom Pseudomonadati; phylum Pseudomonadota; class Gammaproteobacteria; order Pseudomonadales; family Pseudomonadaceae; genus Pseudomonas; species Pseudomonas sp. MD195_PC81_125. The sequence continues at coordinate 35,313 of NZ_JABULD010000341.1, read as the reverse complement.
TCCTCATAACCAGAGGAGCTTTTATGCCGCGTCGCTATAGCGAGGGCGCGGCATTATAAGCGGGCGATGCTGGCCATGTAATAGCTTTTTAATTGCACTTGTTAGTTTGGTGCCATTACTTATTTCAGGCTGGATACTCGATTTTCCACTGAGATGCGGGACTGAAAAGCGCTGCCGTTGGCGTAAATCTGTCCACCGAGCACGCGCAGGCCGATCATCTGCCGGTGCTGGTCGATACGGATCTTCAGCGGTGCCGCAATATTCGACAGGCTGATCAGATGCTCGCCCTTTTTCAGGCGCAGGCGCACAACCTGCGTCAGGTCAGGCAGGGTGCGCCAGGTGCGGGTGTCGGCGTGTTCGAAATTGTCCCAGTGGGTCACGTAGGACGCCTTGCTCGGGTTGCGTCGATTGTCCGTGCCTTGAACATCTGCGGCGAGGAATGCCCGATAGGTCGTGCGCTGGATAATCCCGGGCATGTCGTCACGCAGCGTGCGCAAGGACATTTCGGTGATGCTGTTGACCGTGATCAGTTTTTTCTGGCGACCATCGATACTCACTTGGGTAAGCGGCGGGGTTGAGGTGTCCGGCACCATCACTGGAAACGAAATGTTGGCGACGATGACTTGCCCGTCTGCCAGCTTCACCGGGTACGGCACGCGTACCGAACTGCGGGCAGGTGCCAGCCCGCTTTGCACAATGATCAGCACGTCGCTTTCATCGGCCTTGAGTCCGGGGCTGTCGAGGTCGCGCAGTGCCTGTTGAAAAAAGGCTACGTCCGGGCGCAGTTCAATGGCCTGACGATATCCGGGTGCGGCAAGATCCTTTTCACCCAGCGCTTCATAAGTGAAGCCCGCGAGATAGTGACTGAATGCACTTTGGTAACCGTTTTTCAGGGCAATCACCGCAGGCGATTCGAGCATTACCACCGGGTAGCCCTGCAGATCCCTGTAATGCACACGTGCGCCCTGGGCCTTGGCTGCTTCCTCGATTTTTTCGTATTCCAGCTCCCGTTGCCGAGCGATCAGCGCTTCGCGCTCGTGGGTTTTCTTGATGTCGGCGCGAGCGCCATCGAAGTCATTTAGCGCCAACTGATTGAGGGCCATTTGCGTGGTCAGCATGACCTTTTCATAGTCGTAGCCATCGTAGCGGCGCAGCTTGTCGTTGATGATGCTGCCCCAGTGATCGCCCATTGCAGCAAGCAACTTGTCGCCAGTGGTCTGGATTGTGTCCTGGCGTTCGATAATCATCTGTTCGGCGCTGCGCCAAGTGGTCTGGCTTTGCGCAAAATCGCCGCCGGCACTGAGTACGGCGCCTTTTTCGAAGTAGTAGAGCAGGTCTTTTTCCGGATCCGGATTGTTCGCTTCGATCACCGACAGGGCACCTTCGATGTTGCCGTTTTTGAGCGGCGCGGTGGTCTGTTGCAGCTCCAGATCGTAATTCCGATACGCACCGCAACCGTTCAGTTGCACAACGGTGGCGATCAACAGGGGTAGCAGCAAGCTATGGCGCATGAAGAGGGTTCGTCCTTGAGCGGCAAATGCAATGAGGTGGCGCAGTATAGAGCGGTAGTGGCCAAGTGATTCTTCCGTTTTCGCAGGTTCATGGCACCCGTCCCAGGTGGCGTACGTCGACAACGCTTGAGTGAAAAGCGTTCGAAGTGAACAATATGTAACTTCGCATTTCCATTTGAGACTCATTCATGACTGCCGCGTCCCGATTTCTGGCCTGGCTGGTGTTCCCGTTGTGCGCCCTGAGCAGCTTCAACCTGCTGGCCGACACGGTGGATGGCGCCCCGCAAGCGCTGCACCTGCTCGATTACATCAGCGCCGACTACCCGCCGACGGTCGAAGCGGGCAAGGTCGTCGACGACGGCGAATACCGCGAGCAGCTGGAATTCACCCAAGTGCTGCAAGGACTGATCGGCGGTCTGCCGGCCAAACCGGAGAAGGCTGCGCTGGAGCAGGGCGTCGAAGCTCTGCATGCGGCTATCACGGCAAAGCAGGACGGTGCCGATGTCGCCCGTCAGGCCCGGCAATTGGGGGCGAAACTGGCGGTGGCGTATGAGGTCAGCCAGGCGCCGATCATCACGCCGGATCCGACCCGTGGCGCGCCGCTGTATGCGCAAAACTGCTCGGTTTGTCACGGTGCCAACGGGGCCGGTGACGGTCCGGCAGGTCTCGGCATGGCGCCGCCACCGGCCAACCTGCGCGATGCCGCGCGGATGGATCACCTGAGCCTGTACGCGATCTACAGCACCCTCGGCCAAGGTGTCGAAGGCACCGACATGCCGGCGTTCGCCGATCAACTGGACGACCGTCAGCGCTGGGACCTGGCGACCTACATCGCCGGTTTCAGCGCCGACCCGGCCGCCGCCAAGTCCGACAAGACCTTCAATATCGCTGATCTGGCACGCCAGACGCCGGCCGAAGTACAGGCTGCCGAAGGTGCGCCAGTCGCCGCGACCTTCCGTGCCCAGCGCGCCCAACCACCGCAGGTCAAACGCGGCCCGGCGCAATTGCTCGACTACACTGCCGCGACGCTGGACAAAAGCCTGGCGGCGTACCGCGCCGGTGATCGTGATCAGGCCTATGACCTGTCGGTGGCGGCGTATCTGGAAGGTTTCGAACTGGTCGAAAGTTCGCTGGATAACGTCGACGCCAACGTACGCAAGGACACCGAAAAATCGCTGATGGCCTACCGTCAGTCGTTGCAGGACGGTCTGCCGGTGGCGCAGGCCGAAGAGCGCCTGGCCGCGGCCAAGGGCAAGCTCAAAGCGTCTGCCGAGCTGCTCGGCAGCGATGGCCTGAGCTGGTCGCTGAGCTACATCTCCGGTTTGCTGATTCTGCTGCGCGAAGGCCTCGAAGCGATTCTGGTGCTGGCGGCGATCCTCGCGTTCCTGCGCAATACCGGCCAGCAATCGGCGGTGCGCAGCGTCAACGTCGGCTGGGGCCTGGCGCTGCTCGCCGGTCTGGGTACCTGGGCGCTGGCGGCGTATGTGATCGACGTCAGCGGCTCGCAGCGTGAACTGCTCGAAGGCGCGACGGCGCTGTTCGCCAGCGTCATGGTGCTGTGGCTCGGTGTGTGGATGCACGACCGGCGCCACGCTGCAGCCTGGCAGGACTACATCAAACAGAGTCTGGTGGGCGGCGGCGGGCGTTTCGGCTTCGCGATCCTCGCGTTTTTCTCGGTGTATCGCGAGTTGTTCGAAGTGATCCTGTTCTACGAAACGCTGTGGCTGCAGGCCGGTCCCGCCGGGCATGATGCGGTGCTGGCCGGTGGTGCGACGGCGCTGGTGCTGCTGATCGGTCTGGCCTGGGTGATCCTGCGTGGCTCGGCGAAACTGCCGCTGGCGCTGTTCTTCAGCATCAACGCCGGTCTGCTCTGCGCGTTGTCGGTGGTGTTCGCCGGGCATGGCGTGAAGGCGTTGCAGGAAGCCGGGATCTTCGGCACACGGCCGGTGGCGTTCTTCGATTTCGACTGGCTGGGGATTCATGCCGACGCTTATTCGCTATCGGCGCAGGCCGTGGCGATTCTGGCGATTGTCGTGTTGTATGGGCGCAGCCGGATGGTTGAGAAGAAGCGGGTGATTGCTTAAGAGCATTCGCTGCGCTCACATTCGCGGGCAAGCCACGCTCCCACAGGTTTAGCGTTAACCTTGTGGCTGCGCGGCTTGCCCGCGATGCTTTTAGAAGAGGAAAAAATGATGCGCGTATGGATCGATGCCGACGCCTGCCCGCGGGCCGCCAAGGAGCTGGTGGTGAAGTTCGCCCTCAAGCGCCGGTTCGAAGTGGTGCTGGTGGCGGGGCAACCGCAGATCAAGCCGGGGCTGGCCATCGTCAAACTGATCGTGGTGCCCAGCGGCCCGGATGCGGCGGACGATTACCTGGTCGAACACGCGGTGCCCGGTGAGCTGGTGATCTGCAGCGATATCCCGCTGGCCGATCGCCTGGTGAAGAAAGGTGTGGCAGCGCTGGACCCGCGCGGCAAGGAGTTCGACGCGCAGAACATGGGCGAGCGCCTGGCCGTGCGCAACCTGTTCACCGACCTGCGTGAGCAGGGGCAGATCAGCGGCGGCCCGGCACCGTTCGGCGAGCGTGAGAAACAGGCGTTTGCCAATGCACTGGACAGGATCCTCACGCGCCTTGCACGTCAGTCCTGATTCAACCGTATTCCTGTGGTGAGGGGATTTATCCCCGATGGCCTGCACAGCAGGCCCAATGCTTCAAGATGCAAAGGGCTGCTGCGCAGCCATCGGGGATAAATCCCCTCACCACGAAAACCCTTCAGAAAGGTCGCATCAAACATCGTTCTCGTGCGTCAGTTCGAGCACCCGGTCGACCAGCTTGTTGATCCCCGAAGCCGCCTCACTGATGTTCTGCGCCAGCATGTAGGCCGGGGTCGTCACCAGTTTGCGCGCCTTGTCTTCGATGATCTCGCTCACCGCACAGTCTTCGTGGGTGGCGCCCATCTTGTTCATCGCGGTGGCGGTATCGGCATCGTTGCCGATGGTGCAGGTTACGCCCGGGCCGTAGATTTTCGCCGCCAGTGCCGGCGAGATGCACATCAGACCCACCGGTTTGCCCGCTTCGGCAAACGCTTCAGTCAAGGCCAGCACCTCAGGCTGTACCGTGCAGCCGGCACCTTCGATGGCGAAGTTCGAGAGGTTCTTCGCGGCGCCAAAGCCGCCGGGCACGATCAGCGCGTCGAAGTCTTCGACGTCGGCCTCACGGATGTCCTTGATGTTGCCGCGGGCAATGCGCGCCGATTCCACCAGGACGTTGCGCGTTTCGGGCATTTCTTCACCGGTCAGGTGATTGATCACATGCAATTGCGCGATGTTCGGCGCGAAGCACTGCACCTGCGCGCCGCGTTGATCCAGGCGCAACAGGGTGATGACGCTCTCGTGGATCTCGGCGCCGTCGTACACGCCGCTGCCGGACAGGATCACTGCAACTTTTTTGCTCATGGGTTTCTCTCCAGATTCATGGCGCTAAATGTCCACTAAATTGTCGTACGTTGCCATAGGGGAAAAGGGCGGCTAGACCTAGGATCTGTCCATAGAATCCGACCGGGGCGCGCCATGGACTTCATTCTGTATGCAGTGCCGTTTTTCTTCGTGCTGATTGCCGCCGAACTGCTTGCCGATCGCTGGCGCGGGACCCGACACTATCGCCTCGCCGACTCGGTCAACAGCCTCAGCGCCGGGGTGTTGTCGACCACTACCGGGCTGCTGGGCAAGGGTGTCGGGCTGCTCACGTATGCGTTTGCCTTGGAACACCTGGCGCTGCTCAGGTTGCCGGCAGACAGTCTCTGGGTCTGGGTGCTGGCCTTTGTCTTCTATGACTTCTGCTACTACTGGCTGCATCGCCTGGGCCACGAGCGCAACATCCTCTGGGCCGCGCATTCGGTGCATCACCAGAGCGAGGAGTACAACCTCTCCACGGCGTTGCGCCAGACCAGTACCGGATTTGTGCTGGGCTGGATCTTCTACCTGCCGATGGCCGTGCTTGGCGTGCCGCTGCTGGTATTCGTCAGCGTCGCGGCGATGAATCTGCTGTATCAGTTCTGGGTTCACACCCGGCACATTCCCAAGCTCGGCTGGTTCGAGTGGTTCTTTGTCACGCCATCCAATCATCGGGCCCACCATGCACAGAACGCTCTCTACATGGATCGCAACTACGGCGGGGTGTTCATTCTTTGGGATCGGTTGTTCGGTACGTTTCAGGAAGAGGACGACAACGAGCCGGTGATTTTCGGTGTGACCACGCCGCTGGCGAGCTGGAATCCGCTGTGGGCCAATGTGCAGTTCTATGTGCAGTTGTGGGACGACGCACGCCGCACCGAAAGCCTTTGGGACAAGCTGCGGATCTGGTTCATGCGCACTGGCTGGCGTCCGGCGGATGTGGCGGCGAAGTACCCGCTGACCAAACCCGACTTGAGCCGCTTCCGCAAGTACGAGGTGCCGCTCGACAGCCGTCGCCAGTGGTATGTGGCGCTGCAGTTCTGCGTCTATATCGCGCTGGGCAGTGACCTGATGGGGGCGGGCGCAACATCTGTCGACCGCCCGCGCTGCTACTGGGGTGGGGTGTAGTAGCGTGGGGTTTGTTCGTGCTGGGGGTGATGCTGGAGAATCGCCCGTGGGCGTTGCGGGTCGAGCTGCTGCGGCTGGGGTCGAATGTGCCGCTGGTGTGGCTGGCGCCGCTGCTCGGGCTATGGCCGGCCAGCCCGTTGGCCTGGGCTGGTCTGCTCGGTTACAGCCTGCTCAGTGGCATCGGGCTGTATGGCTGTCGCCAGCGTGTTACTCGGCTGGCGTCTTAGGCTCGGCGGGTTTTGACTGTTCTGCCTGAAGCAGTGCGGCTTTTGCGGCTTGTTCATCGGCGTAAACCTGCTTGGCCAGGCGCGCATTCTTGAAGCGGCGACGCAGCCACAGGCCGACACCCAACACCAGCAGCGCGCCGAGTACCCACAACTCGTACTTTTTGATGCTGCCGAGCATGCCTTCGAGCACCGCGCCGAAATGGTAAGCGGCGGCTGCCAGGGCGGTGGCCCAGATCGCTGCGCCGATGCCGTTGAGCAGCAGGTAGCGTCCCGGCGGATAACCCGACAGGCCGATCGCCACCGGCATCACCGTGCGCAGGCCGTAAACGAAGCGGAAGCTCAGAACCCAGATGTCCGGATGCTTGCGGATATGTTCCAGCGCGCGGTCGCCCATCATCTGCCAGCGCGGCTTGCGCGCGAGCAATTTACGCCCGTGCTTGCGCCCCAGGAAGTACCACAGCTGATCGCCGGCATAGCTGCCGAAGAACGCCACGACCACCACCAGGTTGATGTCCATGTATCCACGGAACGCGAGGAAGCCTGCGAGCACCAGAATGGTTTCGCCTTCGAAGAACGTGCCGAGAAACAGGGCAAAGTAGCCGAAGTCATGCAGAAATTGTTGGAGCATTGTCTGGGTGCTGGCGAAATGAACGCGCAGCCTAACCCTTCGGACACATTCAGGAAAGTGTCGAAATGTGTCTCGACGTGAACAATTCCTACGCTAACAATGGAATGCGGCTACATGTCACGGGGTACGCACAACTGTAATCTGTTCGTCATAATGGCCGTCTATAACTGTCACGCTCGCCCGTATGCGCGGGCTCAGGAGTCTGCCGTGAGCTTTACCCCTGCCAACCGTTTGTTCCCCGCTACCCGTTTGCGCCGCAACCGTCGCGATGATTTTTCGCGTCGGCTGGTACGGGAAAACGTGCTGACGGTCGATGACCTGATCCTGCCGGTGTTCGTGCTTGACGGTGAGAACCGTCGCGAAGCCGTGGCCTCGATGCCCGGTGTCGAGCGCCTGACCATCGATCTGCTGCTGGAAGAAGCGGCGAAATGGGTCGAACTGGGCATTCCGGCGCTGGCGCTGTTCCCGGTTACGCCTGTCGAATTGAAATCCCTCGATGCCGCCGAAGCCTGGAACCCTCAGGGCATTGCCCAGCGCGCCACTCGTGCGTTGCGTGAGCGGTTTCCCGAGCTGGGAGTGATCACTGACGTCGCCCTCGATCCGTTCACCACCCATGGGCAGGACGGCATTCTCGACGAAGATGGCTACGTGCAGAACGACATCACGGTCGACGCACTGGTCAAGCAGGCGCTGTCCCACGCCGAAGCCGGCGCTCAGGTCGTGGCACCGTCAGACATGATGGACGGTCGGATTCAGGCGATCCGCGAAGCGCTGGAGATCGCCGGCCACGTCAATGTGCGGATCATGGCCTACTCGGCCAAGTACGCCAGCGCCTATTACGGGCCGTTCCGCGATGCCGTGGGGTCGGCAGCGAATCTGGGCAAGGCCAACAAAGCCTCGTATCAGATGGACCCGGCCAACAGCGATGAAGCGTTGCACGAAGTCGGCGCCGACTTGTCTGAAGGCGCGGACATGGTCATGGTCAAACCCGGCATGCCGTACCTGGACATTCTTTTCCGGGTAAAAGATGCCTTCAAAGTGCCGACCTTCGTCTATCAGGTTAGCGGCGAATACGCCATGCATATGGCGGCGATCCAGAATGGCTGGTTGAGCGAGGCGGTGATTCTCGAGTCACTGACCGCCTTTAAACGTGCCGGCGCTGATGGCATCCTGACTTACTTTGCTGTCCGCGCCGCTCAATTGTTACGAGAGCAGAAATAGCCCTCCCAGGAACATTCGATGAATACCGAAGGACTCACTGAAGTTGCAGTAAAAGAAGCTCAACCGGTGGTGGAGCAAATCACCGAAACCCCGCCGGAACTCGAACCTGCGCCGCCCGCGCCGGTCGCCGAAGCCGTTGCGGCGGCGCCAGTGATTGCGATCCCGGGGCTGGATGACAGCAGCCTGTACATCCACCGCGAGCTTTCGCAACTGCAGTTCAACATCCGCGTGCTGGAACAGGCGCTGGATGAGTCCTATCCGTTGCTGGAGCGGCTGAAGTTCCTGCTGATTTTCTCCAGCAACCTCGACGAGTTCTTCGAAATCCGCGTCGCCGGCCTGAAGAAGCAGATCACCTTCGCCCGGGAACAGGCCGGTGCCGATGGTCTGCAACCGCATCAGGCGCTGGCGCGGATCAGCGAGCTGGTGCACGGTCACGTTGATCGCCAGTACGCGATCCTTAACGACATCCTCCTGCCGGAGCTGGAAAAGCATCAGGTGCGCTTCATCCGTCGCCGTCACTGGACGACCAAGATCAAAACCTGGGTGCGCCGCTACTTCCGCGACGAGATCGCGCCGATCATCACCCCGATCGGCCTCGACCCGACGCATCCATTCCCGTTGCTGGTAAACAAGAGTCTGAACTTCATCGTCGAACTGGAAGGTATCGACGCTTTCGGTCGCGATTCCGGTCTGGCGATCATTCCGGCACCGCGCCTGCTGCCTCGGATCATCAAGGTTCCGGAAGAAGTCGGCGGCCCGGGCGACAACTATGTGTTCCTGTCGTCGATGATCCACGCCCACGCCGATGACCTGTTCCAAGGCATGAAGGTCAAGGGCTGCTACCAGTTCCGCCTGACCCGAAACGCTGACCTGGCGCTCGACTCCGAAGACGTCGAAGACCTTGCGCGCGCCCTGCGTGGCGAGCTGTTCTCGCGGCGCTACGGTGATGCGGTGCGTCTGGAAGTCGCCGACACCTGCCCGAAACACCTCTCGGATTACCTGCTCAAGCAGTTCAACCTGAGCGAGACCGAGCTGTATCAGGTCAACGGCCCGGTCAACCTGACGCGCCTGTTCAGCATCACCGGTCTGGACAGTCACCCGGAGCTGCAATACACGCCGTTCACCCCGCAGATCCCGAAACTGCTGCAGAACAGCGAGAACATTTTCAGTGTCGTCAGCAAGCAGGACATCCTGTTGCTGCACCCGTTCGAGTCGTTCACCCCGGTGGTCGACCTGCTGCGGCAGGCGGCGAAAGACCCGCATGTCTTGGCCGTGCGCCAGACCCTGTACCGCTCCGGTGCCAACTCGGAAATCGTCGATGCGCTGGTGGACGCCGCGCGCAACGGCAAGGAAGTGACGGCGGTCATCGAACTGCGCGCACGTTTCGACGAAGAGTCCAACTTGCAACTGGCCAGCCGTCTGCAAGCGGCCGGTGCGGTAGTGATTTACGGCGTGGTCGGCTTCAAGACCCACGCCAAGATGATGCTGATCCTGCGTCGCGAGGCCGGCGAAATCGTGCGTTACGCGCACCTCGGCACCGGTAACTACCACGCCGGCAACGCCCGTCTGTACACCGACTACAGCCTGCTGACCTCCGACGACGCGTTGTGCGAAGACGTTGGCAAGCTGTTCAGCCAGTTGATCGGCATGGGCAAGACGCTGCGCATGAAGAAGCTGCTGCATGCGCCGTTCACTTTGAAGAAGGGCATGCTCGACATGATTGCCCGGGAAACCCAGTTCGCCGTCGAAGGCAAACCGGCGCACATCATCGCCAAGTTCAACTCGCTGACCGATCCGAAGATCATCCGCGCGCTGTACAAGGCCAGCCAGTCCGGCGTGCGCATCGATCTGGTGGTGCGCGGGATGTGCTGCCTGCGTCCGGGCATTGCCGGGGTTTCGCACAACATCCATGTGCGCTCGATCATCGGTCGCTTCCTTGAACACACTCGAGTGTTCTACTTCCTCAACGGCGGCGAGGAGCAGATGTTCCTCTCCAGTGCCGACTGGATGGAGCGCAACCTCGACAAGCGCGTCGAGACTTGCTTCCCGGTGGAAGGCAAGAAGCTGCTGACTCGCGTGAAGAAAGAGCTGGAGCTGTACCTGACCGACAACACCCACAGCTGGAGCCTGCAGTCGGATGGTCGATACATCCGCAACACGCCGACCGGCAACCAGAACCCGCGCAGCGCGCAGGCGACGTTGCTGGAGCGGCTGGGCAGCCCGATTCTGCCGGTGAGCAGCTAAGCCTCGGTTTCAGGTGAAATAAAAAGGCGATCCCTCGGGATCGCCTTTTTTGTACGCCAAACACCGACCTGTGTAGGAGCCGCCGCAGGTGCGATCTTTTGATCTTGCCGTTTAAAAGAGCAAAAGATCGCACCTGCGGCAGCTCCTACAGGGGTTATCAGTGGACTGTCAGCACGATGCCCACCCGGGTCAGCCAGTCGGCTTCGAGACCAAAGTCAGCCTGAGTCAGCTGATTCTCATCCAGCCAGTGCTCCGGGAATTCCACGTCGAGGGTGTTGCCCTTGGCGTGCAGCGCCACTTGCGGCATCGCCTGGGTGCCACGGATGTGGTGGAACAGGATCGCGAAGCGCAGCAGCACGCACAGGCGGATCAGCTTGTCGCCGTCGTCACCGAACTCGGCGAACTTGTCCTTGGGAATGTTGCGGCGGTGGCCACGCACCAGCAGGGCGAGCATTTGCTGGTCTTCGCGGGAGAATCCGGCGAGGTCCGAGTGCTCGATCAGGTAGGCGCCGTGCTTGTGATAGTGGTAGTGCGCGATGTCGAGGCCGACTTCGTGGACTTTCGCCGCCCAGCCGAGCAGTTCGCGCCAGATGCCGTCATCCAGCTCCCAGTCTGCAGCGACCTGATCAAAGGCGTGCAGCGCTTTGCGTTCAACCCGCGCCGCTTGTTCCAGGTCGACGTGATAACGCTCCATCAACGAAGTCAGGGTGCGTTCGCGCACGTCTTCGTGGTGATGGCGGCCGAGCAGGTCGTAGAGCACGCCTTCACGCAGCGCGCCTTCGCAGTGATCCATGCGTTGCAGTTCGAGGGCGTCGAAGATCGCTTCGAGAATCGCCAAACCGGCGGGGAAGATCGCCCGGCGGTCAGGTTTGATGCCTTCGAAATCGATCTTGTCGACGTCACCCAGTTTGAACAGGCGACGCTTGAGCCAGGCCAGGCCTTCGGCGTTGACTTCGCCGGTACCATGTCCGCCGGCCTTCAGCGCCAGGCCGATGGCGCGGATGGTGCCCGAGGAGCCGATGGCTTCATCCCAGGTCAGACGGTGCAGGGCGTGTTCGATGCTCATGATCTCCAGCCGCGCCGCCGTGTACGCCTGAGCGTAACGGGCCGGGGTGATCTTGCCGTCCTTGAAGTAGCGCTGGGTGAAGCTGACGCAGCCCATTTGCAGGCTTTCGCGCAGCAGCGGTTCAAACCGCTGCCCGATGATGAATTCGGTACTGCCACCGCCGATGTCGGCCACCAGACGCTTGCCCGGGGTGTCGGCGAGGGTGTGTGACACGCCCAGATAAATCAGCCGCGCTTCTTCACGGCCGGAGATGACTTCCACCGGGTGACCGAGGATTTCTTCGGCGCGGTGGATGAATTCCAGACGATTGCGCGCTTCGCGCAGGGCGTTGGTGCCGACGATTCGCACGGCGCCCAGCGGCATGCCGTTGATCAGTTGGGCAAAACGCTTGAGGCAGTCGAGCCCGCGCTGCATTGATTCTTCGTTGAGATGGCGCTCGTCGTCGATGCCGGCGGCAAGCTGCACTTTCTCTCCGAGGCGCTCCAGAATGCGGATTTCACCGTTCTGGGCCTTGGCCACGACCATGTGGAAGCTGTTGGAGCCCAGGTCGATTGCGGCGATCAGGGACAGATTCTTGGCTTTGGATTGCGGCATGGTCAGGGGGTCTCGGTCGATAACCCCGCCATCGTGCCACGATCAAACGCTGGCGCCAACGCGCATGGTTCAAACCGTTGATCCAATACAGTTTCTGTGGCGAGGGAGCTTGCTCCCGCTGGGCTGCGAAGCGGCACTCAAGCCATTCACCTCGAGATTCAGGTAAATCGCGGTCGGCGGCTTTCACGACTGCTGCGCAGCCGAGCGGGAGCAAGCTCCCTCGCCACAGGAGCGTGCCGGCTCAGTTGGCGGCTTCAACGGTACCAATGAAATTCGCCAGCTCCGCCGTCTGCGGGTTGGCAAACAACACCTTCGGATCCCCCACTTCATGCACCTTGCCATGGTGCATGAACACCAGTTTGTCGCCGACCTCCCGGGCGAAGCGCATTTCGTGGGTGACCATGATCAGCGTCATGCCTTCTTTCGCCAATTGGCGCACCACGGCCAGCACTTCATTGACCAGTTCCGGGTCCAGCGCCGAGGTGATCTCGTCGCACAGCAGCACTTTCGGCGACATTGCCAGCGCCCGGGCAATTGCCACGCGCTGTTGCTGCCCGCCAGACAACCGATCCGGAAACGCATCGAACTTCTCTCCCAGGCCGACGCGTTCGAGCATCTTGCGCGCCAGTTCGGCCGCCCTGGCCTTCGGTACCTTCTGCACCACTTGCGGCGCGAGCATCACGTTTTCGCCCACGGTCAGGTGCGGGAACAGGTTGAACTGCTGGAACACCATGCCGACTTTCTGCCGCAGGCTGCGCAGGTCGGCGCGGGCGGCGTCGAGGTACTCGCCGTCGACTTCGATTACCCCGTCATTGATCGACTCCAGGCCATTGAGGGTGCGCAGCAGGGTCGATTTGCCCGAGCCGCTGCGGCCGATGATCGCCACCACCTGGCCTTCCTCGACGCTCAGGTCGATGCCTTTGAGCACGTGGTGATCGCCGTAGTATTTATGCAGGGCGGAAATTCTAAGCAGAGGCATGCAGTCTCCTTTCCAGGTAGCGCGCACTGAGCGACAAGGGGTAGCAGAGCAAGAAGTAGCCGAGGGCGACGAGGCCGTAGACCATGAACGGTTCGAACGTGGCGTTGGCGAGCATGCCGCCGGTCTTGGTCAGCTCGGTGAAGCCGATGATCGAGGTCACCGCCGTGCCCTTGACCACTTGCACCGAGAAGCCCACGGTCGGCGCGACCGCGATGCGCAGCGCCTGCGGCAGGATCACGTAGCGCAGTTGCTCCAGCGGATTCAGCGCCAGACTCGAAGACGCTTCCCACTGACCGTGAGGGATCGCTTCGACGCAACCGCGCCAGATCTCCGCCAGATAGGCACTGGTAAACAGCGTCAGGGCAATCGCCGCGGCCATCCACGGCGAAATTTCGATCCCGGCCAGCGCCACGCCGAAGAACACCAGGAACAGCTGCATCAGCAGCGGTGTGCCCTGGAACAGTTCGATCCAGGTGCGGGCAATGTTGCTCGGCAACGGGTTTTTCGAGATGCGCATGACCAGAATCAGCAAGCCGACGATCCCGCCACCAATGAACGCCACCAGCGACAGCGCCAGCGTCCACTGCAGGCCGGTGAGCAGGTTGCGCAGGATGTCCCAGAAGGTGAAGTCGCTCATCGGCTGCTCCTCGCGATATAGCGGCGGCCGACCCAGTTCAGCAACTGGCGGATCAGCAGCGCCATGCACAGGTAGATCAGCGTGGTCAGCGCGTAGGTTTCAAAGGCGCGGAAGTTGCGCGACTGAATGAAGTTGGCAGCGAAGCTCAGCTCCTCGGTGGCGATCTGCGAACACACCGCCGAGCCGAGCATGACGATGATGATCTGGCTGCTCAGTGCTGGCCAGACCTTGCCCAGCGCCGGCAGCAGGATCACATGGCGGAACGCTTCGAAACGGCTCATCGCCAGTGCGGCAGCGGCTTCCAGCTGCCCGCGCGGAATCGCCTGGATGCCCGCGCGGATGATCTCGGTCGAATACGCGCCGAGGTTGATCACCATTGCCAGCACCGCCGCCTGCCACTCGGAAATCTGCACCCCAAGCGACGGCAAGCCGAAAAAAATGAAAAACAGCTGCACCAGAAATGGCGTGTTGCGGATCAACTCGACGTAGACGCCGAAGAGTGCCGAGAACGGGCGAATGTTCCACGCCCGTACCAACGCGCCAACGATGCCCACGCCGACCCCGAACAGCGCGCCAATCGCCGTCAGTTCCAGGGTGAACAGAGCGCCGCGCAGCAGCAGGTCGGTGTTTTGCACCACCGGCATGAAATCGAACTGATAAGCCATCAATTGTCTCCCGCGCGATCGATCAGAGATCGGCCGGCAGCGGCTCTTTGAGCCAGGTCTGCGAGTTTTTTCTCCAGCGCGCCGTCGGCCTTGGCGGTGGCGAGAATCTCGTTGACCTTGCCCAGCAGCGCCGGCTCGTTCTTGTTCACGCCGACGTAGACCGGCGAATCCTTGAGCTTCACTTTCAGCGCCGGCACGCGTTTCGGGTTCTTCTCGCTGATCGCCATCATCACCACGTTGCCGCTGGCGATCAGATCGACCTGACCTGCCAGATAGGCGGCAATGGTCGAGTTGTTGTCTTCGAAGCGCTTGATGGTCACGCCTTCGGGAGCGACCTTGGTCAACTCGATGTCTTCGATGGCGCCACGGGTGACGCTGATGGTCTTGCCCTTGAGGTCGTCGAGGCTGCTGATCGCTGCGTCAGGCGGACCAAACACCGCGAGGTAGAACGGCGCATAGGCGTGGGAGAAGTCGATGACCTTTTCGCGCTCCGGGTTCTTGCCGAGGCTGGAAATCACCAGATCGACCTTGCCGGTGGTGAGGAACGGGATGCGGTTGGTGCTGTTGACCGGGGTCAGTTCGAGTTTGACCTTGAGCTGCTCGGCCAGCAGTTTGGCCGTGTCGATGTCCAGGCCGCGGGGCTTCATGTCCGGGCCGACCGAGCCGAACGGCGGGAAGTCCTGAGGCACGGCGACTTTCAGTGTGCCGCGTTTGACCACGTCTTCCAGACCGTCGGCGTGGGCGGGCACCTGGCTCAGCATCAGGCTGGCAAACAGGGCGGTGAGGAGGGCGCTGTAACGCAGGCTCATGGCAAATCTCCGGATCGGCGGGAAGTGTTTTCTGCGATCGGACAGAGCATGCGCCGTGCCAACACCGCGCCGGATGCCGCGCAGGCCGCGGATTTGGCGTGTTCTTTCGGTCTTACTGGTCTGAACAGTCAGGATGTTTTTCGCACCTCGATAGCGCATTGCGCCAAGGCGTCGAACCCCGCTGGGGCACGACTTGCCGGATCCGGCGAATAGCTTTACAACTAGCCGCACCTTGGCCTGACTCATCTTAAAAACCATGAACTCGATCTCCCGCGCCGTACCCGAAGTGGCGCTGCAAGCGATTCGCAAACTGATCACCGAACAGGGGTTCGGTGCGGGCGATGCGTTGCCGTCGCAACGGGATCTGGCGGTGCAACTGGGGGTCAGTCGGGCGTCGTTGCGCGAGGCGCTGTCGTCGCTCAGTGCGCTAGGCGTGGTCAGCATCCAGCCGGGCAAAGGCGTGTTCGTGCTGGCACCGGTGGACATTGCGCAGGGTGACCATGCGCCGGGCTGGCCGTTTGCGGCGCAGGCCTCGCCGCTGGACATCTTTCAGTTGCGCTATGCGCTGGAGGGGTTTGCCGCCGGGCTGGCGGCAGTGACCTTGAGCACGATCGATCTGGATGCGCTGGAGGACAACGTTGCGGCAATGCGCGAGCAATTGAAGGCTGGGGACTTCGAGGCCGCCGCGAAACTCGACTTCGAATTCCACCGGCGCATCCTGTTGGCCAGCGGCAATCAGGCGATGCTGAGCATCCTCACCGCCAGCGCCGAAATCTTTCTTGAGAGCCAGAAGCTACCGTTCATCCGCGCCGAACGGGCGATGGAGACCTGGCAGGAACACCGCAAGATCCTCCGCGCCCTCGCGCGCCGGGCCTCCGCCGCCGCCCAGAAGGCCATGCAAGAGCACGTGCGCAACGCGGCGCTGCGCACCGGGATCGCCTTCATCGCCCCCGCCACCGCGTGACTTGGGCTATACCCAGACTCATGGGGCGCCATAGCAAGACTCAATCAACTGCGGCTTCCTGAACAAGGGAAGGGCGGATATGATGGGCCACGTTTTTTTGCTTACAACCTGGAGAATTCCATGAGCAGCGATCTGATCAAACACGTTAGCGACGCCAGCTTCGAAGCCGACGTACTCAAGGCCGAAGGCGCTGTACTGGTCGACTACTGGGCTGAATGGTGCGGCCCTTGCAAAATGATCGCTCCGGTTCTGGACGAGATTGCCGAGACCTACAAAGGCAAGCTGACCGTTGCCAAACTGAACATCGACGAAAACCAGGAAACCCCGGCCAAGCACGGCGTGCGTGGTATCCCGACGCTGATGCTGTTCAAGAACGGCAACGTTGAAGCGACCAAAGTCGGCGCCCTGTCGAAGTCGCAACTGGCTGCTTTCCTCGACGCCAACATCTAAGCGTCGCTGTAAATCGCCGAAAAAAAGCCTCGCAATTTGCGGGGCTTTTTGCGTATTCAGGGCTAGACGCTCCGAAACTCAGGTGGTACATTCGGCCCCGCACTGGTTTCTCCACTGCCCCCTGCTAGCCGTCGCCGACGCACTCCTTTTCGAACAAGTTCGCGATCCTGTCGCCTTCTCCGCGGCGCGGCCTCATTAAGCCAAAAGCTTAATTTCCCCCCTCCATAAATGATTACGTCATTCCTATATGAATCTGACTGAACTCAAGCAAAAGCCGATTACCGAACTGCTCGAATTGGCCGAACAGATGGGCATAGAAAATATGGCCCGTTCGCGCAAGCAGGACGTGATTTTCTCCCTGCTGAAAAAGCACGCGAAAAGCGGCGAGGAAATCTCCGGTGATGGCGTGCTGGAGATTCTCCAGGACGGCTTCGGCTTCCTGCGCTCCGCTGACGCTTCCTACCTCGCCGGCCCGGACGATATCTACGTCTCGCCGAGCCAGATCCGTCGTTTCAACTTGCGCACCGGTGACACCATCGTTGGCAAGATCCGTCCGCCGAAGGAAGGCGAGCGTTACTTCGCTCTGCTCAAGGTCGACACGATCAACTTCGATCGTCCCGAGAACGCGAAGAACAAGATTCTCTTCGAGAACCTGACCCCGCTGTTCCCGACCGTGCGCATGAAGATGGAAGCCGGTAACGGTTCCACCGAAGACTTGACCGGTCGTGTGATCGACCTGTGCGCCCCGATCGGCAAAGGCCAGCGTGGTCTGATCGTTGCACCGCCGAAGGCCGGTAAAACGATCATGCTGCAGAACATCGCGGCGAACATCGCCCGTAACAATCCTGAAGTTCACCTGATCGTGCTGTTGATCGACGAGCGTCCGGAAGAAGTGACCGAAATGCAGCGCACCGTGCGCGGCGAAGTGGTTGCCTCGACCTTCGACGAACCGCCGACCCGTCACGTGCAGGTTGCCGAAATGGTGATCGAGAAGGCCAAGCGCCTGGTCGAACACAAGAAGGACGTGGTGATCCTGCTCGACTCCATCACCCGTCTGGCCCGTGCCTACAACACTGTGATCCCGAGCTCCGGCAAGGTGCTGACCGGTGGTGTCGATGCTCACGCCCTGGAGAAACCGAAACGTTTCTTCGGTGCTGCGCGCAACATCGAAGAAGGCGGCTCGCTGACCATTATCGCCACCGCGCTGGTTGAAACCGGCTCGAAGATGGACGAAGTGATCTACGAAGAGTTCAAGGGTACCGGCAACATGGAACTGCCTCTGGATCGCAAGATCGCCGAGAAGCGTGTGTTCCCGGCCATCAACATCAACCGCTCCGGCACCCGCCGCGAAGAGTTGCTGACTGCCGATGACGAACTGCAGCGCATGTGGATTCTGCGCAAGCTGCTGCACCCGATGGACGAAGTGGCTGCCATCGAGTTCCTGGTCGACAAGCTGAAAACGACCAAGACCAACGACGAGTTCTTCCTGTCGATGAAACGCAAGTAACATCGCCGCTGAACCGATAAAAATGGCGTCCCGCGCGGGGCGCCATTTTTTTGCCTGAATTTTGCCCGGATTATGGGAGGTTCCCGATCTGGTAAGGTCTGTGATCGGGCACTACAACCAGCAGCGCTCGCGAGCCTCTCGACTCGGGCTCGCGCTGTATAAAACCACCACCTGATTGGCATTAAAGATTTTATGAGCACACTCGCTTATCGAAGGGATATCGACGGCCTGCGCGCAGTCGCGGTGATCGCCGTGGTGCTGTTCCACTTTGGCGTTCCGGGGTTTACCGGCGGTTTTGTCGGCGTGGACGTGTTCTTCGTGATTTCCGGCTACCTCATCACCTCGATCATCTGGAACCAGCGTCAAGCCGGGCGTTTCAGTTTCGTCGAGTTCTGGGCTCGGCGTGCGCGGCGGATTCTGCCGGCGCTGTTCGCGATGATCATTGCGGTGCTGGCGGTGGGCTGGTTCCTGCTGGCGCCCAAGGACTACGAAGAGCTGGGGCGCTCGGTGCGCTATCAGGTGACGTTCGTCTCGAACATCCTGTTCATGCGCCAGGACGGTTACTTCGACGTCGCCTCTGACTTGAAACCGCTGCTCCATACCTGGTCACTGGCGGTGGAAGAGCAGTTCTACATCTTCTTCCCGCTGCTGCTGACGTTGCTCTCGAGCCGGTTGAAACACTGGCGGCTGGCGCTGTTCGCTGTGTTGCTGGTGTCGTTCGGGCTGAGTGTGTGGGCGATCAATCATCATCCGGAGAAAGCTTTCTTCCTGCTGCCGATGCGTGCCTGGGAGTTGCTGGCCGGGGCGATGCTGGCGATTGCCCCGAAACACGCCTGGCGTTTGAAACCGCTGGCCGCCCAGGCCTTGAGCCTGCTGGGCATGGGGTTGATCCTGCTGGCAGTGTTCGTTTACGACAAGTCGACGCCGTTCCCGGGAGCGACCGCGCTGCTGCCGGTGCTGGGCGTGGTGCTGCTGATTCTGGCCAACGGTCATCGCGAAACGCTGGTTGGTCAATTGTTGAGCAGTCGGGTGATGGTCGGCCTCGGCCTGATTTCCTATTCCTGGTACTTGTGGCACTGGCCGGTGTTCGTGTTTTCCAGCTACGCCAGCATCGATGAGCCGGGCGCGCTCGACACGGCCGGGTTGATCCTGCTGACCCTGGTGCTGGGTTATCTGTCATGGAAGTTCGTCGAAACGCCGTTCCGTGAACGGCGTTTGCTCGCCGGCCGTCGGCAGATTCTGTTGGCCGGTTTCTGCGGCATCCTGGTGCTCGGTCTGGCCGGGCAATCGCTGCGCTGGACCGATGGCCTGCCATGGCGCCTGTCCGAGCAGGCCCTGCAATACGCCAAGGGCCGCGAGTGGCGGCCGGAGCTGATGGCCTGTCTGGCGGATGACAAGACCCCGGACGACAAGCTGTTCTGCCATTACGGCATGACGGACCTGCCGAGCCGCGCCATGGTCTGGGGCGACAGTCACGCCACGGCGCTGATCCCGGTGTTCGATGACGGCGCCAAGGCCTACGGCGTGAGCGTGATCCTGGCCAGTTCTCCCGGCTGCATTCCGGTCGATGGACTGGAACATGACGGTGTCTGTGCGCGTTTCAACCAGCGTGTCGAGCGGGGGCTGAAGGCGCAATCGGTCAGCGATGTGGTGCTGGTTGCGCGTTGGAGCCTGTACCTGTACGGCGATGCCAAAGGTGATCTGGGCCATGTGCTGAGAACCACCGATGGCCGCTATGATCGTGCCGACGCCGAGCGGCGCCTGGCCGAAGGTCTGCGGGCCCGAGTGGCGCAATTGCGTGCCGGCGGGCATCGCGTATGGCTGGTGAAAGAGGCGCCGCTGCAGGCGTTCAGTCCGCCCTATCGGCTGACACGTCTGGCGATGCTTGATCGTCCGGTCGATGACGTCGGGCTGGATGTCGAGGCGCACCATAAACGCCAGGTGTTCATCAGTCAGCTGTTTGCGCAACTTGCGCAGGAGGATCCGGCCGTGCGCGTGGTCGATCCGGCGCCACGGCTGTGCGATGACAAAGGCTTGTGCCACGCTGAACTCGGCGGCTATTCGCTGTACACCGACGACAATCACTTGTCCGAAGTCGGCGCACGCTTCGTTGCGCCGATCCTCGAGCCGCTGTTTATGAGCCTGCAAGCCCGGGAAAACCGGGGGAAAGCGCAGACCAATGCAGCCAAGTAAGCAGCGACAGGCTGCCACAGGGCTGCATAGCAGGTAGGATGTACGCCTATTTTGAGGGTGCCATCGTCAATGAAATTCAAGGATCTTCGGGATTTCGTGCAGCAGCTTGAGCAGCGCGGAGAGTTGAAACGCATCCAGATTCCCGTCTCGCCGGTGCTGGAAATGACCGAGGTGTGCGATCGCACGCTGCGGGCCAAGGGCCCGGCGCTGCTGTTCGAGAAACCCACCGGTTATGACATTCCGGTGCTCGGCAACCTGTTCGGCACCCCCGAGCGGGTGGCCATGGGCATGGGCGCCGAGTCGGTCAGCGAGTTGCGCGAGATCGGCAAGCTGCTGGCCTTCCTCAAGGAGCCGGAGCCGCCGAAGGGCTTGAAGGACGCGTGGTCGAAACTGCCGATCTTCCGCAAGATCATTTCGATGGCACCGAAAGTCGTCAAAGACGCGGTGTGCCAGGAAGTGGTTATCGAAGGTGACGACGTCGACTTGGCGATGCTGCCGGTGCAGACCTGCTGGCCCGGCGACGTCGGTCCGCTGATCACTTGGGGCCTGACTGTCACTAAAGGCCCGAACAAGGAGCGCCAGAACCTCGGTATTTACCGTCAGCAAGTGATCGGCCGCAACAAGGTGATCATGCGCTGGCTCAGCCACCGTGGCGGTGCGCTGGACTTCCGCGAGTGGTGCGAAAAGCATCCGGGCCAGCCGTTCCCGGTGTCGGTCGCGCTGGGCGCCGACCCGGCGACCATCCTCGGCGCCGTGACGCCGGTGCCGGACAGCCTTTCCGAATACGCTTTCGCCGGCCTGCTGCGCGGTAACCGCACCGAACTGGTCAAGTGCCGTGGCAACGACCTGCAAGTGCCGGCCACTGCCGAAATCATCCTCGAAGGCGTGATCCATCCGGGCGAAATGGCCGATGAAGGCCCGTACGGCGACCACACCGGTTACTACAACGAAGTCGACAGCTTCCCGGTGTTCACGGTCGAGCGCATCACCCACCGGATCAAACCGATCTACCACAGCACCTACACCGGGCGTCCGCCGGATGAACCGGCAATTCTCGGCGTGGCGCTGAATGAAGTATTCGTGCCGATCCTGCAGAAGCAGTTCCCGGAAATCACCGACTTCTACCTGCCGCCGGAAGGCTGCTCGTACCGCATGGCCGTGGTGACGATGAAGAAGTCGTATCCGGGGCATGCCAAGCGCGTGATGCTCGGTGTCTGGTCGTTTTTGCGACAGTTCATGTACACCAAGTTCGTTATCGTCACTGACGACGATATCAATGCCCGCGACTGGAACGACGTGATCTGGGCCATCACCACGCGCATGGACCCCAAGCGCGACACGGTGATGATCGACAACACGCCGATCGACTACCTCGACTTCGCCTCGCCGGTCTCGGGCCTGGGCTCGAAAATGGGCCTGGATGCCACCCACAAGTGGCCGGGCGAAACCACTCGCGAGTGGGGCCGTGTGATCGTCAAGGACGACGCCGTCACCCAGCGGATCGATGCCATCTGGAATCAGTTAGGAATAGATTGATGCGTGTAACCCTGCAGCCCTCCGGAGCGGTGCTTGAGATACGGCCCGGCGAGCGGATTCTCGATGGTGCGCGGCGCCTGGGCTACGACTGCCCGCAAAGCTGCCGCAACGGCAATTGCCACGTGTGCGCGGCGCTGCTGGTGGAAGGCCGGGTCGAACAGGCCGGCAAGGTGCAGGACCACGGCGAGTTCTACACTTGCATAGCCGAGCCGCTGGAAGACTGCGTCCTGCTGTGGGATGGCGTGCTCGCGCTGGGAGAACTGCCGGTGCGCAGCCTGTCGTGTCAGGTCATCGAATGCCGGGACGTCGGCGGCGACACCTGGCGCGTGCGCCTGCGTGCGCCGGCCGGCAAGCCACCGCGTTATCACGCCGGGCAGTACCTGATGATCGAGCGCGAGAGCGGCGAGAAGTCAGCGTTCTCCATGGCCTCGGCACCGCACGGCGGACGGGATCTGGAAATCCACGTGCTGGCCCGTGAGGCCAGTGCGCTGAGCCTGATCGAGCAACTGCAGCGCAACCCGCTGGTGCGCGTCGAACTGCCGTTCGGCGACACGCATCTTGCCGAATTGCCTGACGGGCCGCTGGTGCTGATCGCCGCCGGCACCGGCATGGGCCAGATTCACAGCCTGATCGAACACTGCCGCGCCAACGGCTTCAAACACCCGGTGCATCTGTACTGGGGCGTGCGTCGCCCGGACGATTTCTACGACATCGAGCATTGGGACGAATGGCTGAAGCTACCCAATCTGTTCCTGCACAAAGTGGTCAGCGACCAGTGCGGTTGGGAAGGGCGCTGCGGGATGTTGCACCAGGCCGTGTGCGAGGACTTCGCCGATCTGAAGGCCCTGCACGTCTACGCCAGCGGTTCGCCGGCGATGGTCTACGGCACGCTGGATGCGCTGGTGGAAGCCGGGATGGATGCGCACCAGATGCGCGCCGACGTATTTGCCTACGCGCCGCGATCTTGAGCCCCGTCCCTAGAAACGTACGCCGCTAGTCACCATCGCCGCATTGGCGCCGAGAAACACCAGCTCGGCGGCCAATGGGCCGTAGTGAGTCCCGACGGACGGAATGATCACTGGCGCAACGCCATAGCGGTTCAACGGGATCTTGTCCTTGTAATCACCGCGATAACCCTGCAACAGCCCACCGGTGACTTTCAAATACACCGGATACTCACGGCTGTCATAGCGCTTGCCGGCATAGGCGTAGTTCGAGCGCTGGCGGAACGAGTTACGGAAAGTTGCCCCGCCAAAGACCCAGCCTGAAGCCTGATTGCGTTCGATGCCGATCAAGTCCTGATGATTATTGTGTTCGGGGTCAGGCGAATAATGTCGGGTGTAGACGCTGGTCTGGGCATACCAGAAGCCCGTGTCCTGCGCATCGTCCGCGGCCAATGCATGGCCGGTCTGAGTCATCAGCAATACGGTCAGAAGTCTTCGGATGTTCATTGTGCAGCCTCGGTTAAACGGGATGGCTTGCGCCAGAGGAAGGCCGTTATACGTAGGCGTTCAGCGACGGAGAAGAAAGAAAGTCCGACATTTTAGTAGGTAGTTTCCCGCGCCTTCATGAACGAAACCTGAACAAGTGAAGGCTTATGCATATTTCATTCGGGTATTTAAGATATTGCTGCAAGGGTATTAGGCTATATAAAACCGGATAACCGGGCAGATGATCCCGCATTATCGTTGTCAGGCGGGTCATACATCCTTTAGCACTTTTCGTTTTACAGTTACTGCTATATGTTCTATCAAGCGAATTGTGCTTACATCTTGTAATACTTGCGGGGCCGAACACTTCCGTCATGACAGCCATTGAATCTGCTTTTGTGAATCTGGCTTACCCTCCGCGGCTCGATCTGGGGCCGCAGCTGACCCACGAACAACTTCTCGTCTCGATGCAATCGACCATGGCGCGCCACAAGGGTGGACCGGTGTGGCTGTTTGCTTACGGCTCGCTGATCTGGCGCCCGGAGTGCACGGCGGTGGAGCGGGTGCGCGGGCGAGTCCACGGTTACCATCGCGGCTTGTACCTGTGGTCGCATGAGCATCGTGGAACGCCGGAAATGCCCGGGCTGGTGTTCGGTCTGGATCGTGGCGGTTCGTGCAGCGGCTTCGCCTATCGGCTGCCGGAAGAGAATCTCGACGCTGCGCTGTACGCGCTGTGGAAACGCGAGATGCCGTTCCCGTCCTATCGCCCGCACTGGCTGAACTGCCGGCTCGAAGATGGCAGTCAGGTTCAGGCGTTGGGGTTTGTTCTGGAGCGACACCTGCCCAGCTATGCCGGCAACTTGCCGGATCATGTGCTGAGTCAGGTGTTCGAAAGCGCTTGCGGGCGCTACGGCACCACTCGCGATTATGTCGAGCAGACCGCCCACGCCCTGCGCAGCCACGCCATGCCGGATCGAAATCTGGAGGCGCGGCTCAAGCGCTGTCAGGCAAAAGCCGATCAGGCGACGGCTTCGCGGCTCTGACTGGCGACTTGCTTGTGCCATAGCGTCGGGGCCAGGAAGGCCATCGACAGCAGGCAAGCGCCCACCAGCAGGACAAAACCACCGTCCCAGCCGAAGTGGTCAACGGTATAGCCCATCGCCGCACTCGCTGCGACCGAACCGCCCAGATAGCCGAACAGACCGGTGAAGCCTGCTGCCGTCCCGGCGGCTTTCTTCGGTGCCAGCTCCAGCGCCTGCAGACCGATCAGCATCACCGGGCCGTAGATCAGAAAACCGATCGAGAACAGCGCGATCATGTCCACGGTCGGGTTGCCGGCCGGGTTCAGCCAGTACACCAGCGTCGCGACGGTCACGAGTGCCATGAACACCATGCCGGTGAGGCCACGGTTGCCACGGAAGATCTTGTCCGACATCCAGCCGCACAGCAGCGTGCCCGGAATGCCCGCCCACTCGTAGAAGAAATAAGCCCACGAAGTCTTGTCGACGTCGAAGTGCTTGGCTTCTTTGAGGTAGGTCGGCGCCCAGTCCAGTACGCCGTAGCGCAGCAGGTAGACGAAGACGTTGGCCATGGCGATGTACCAGAGCATTTTGTTGCGCAGCACGTATTTGACGAAGATTTCCTTGGCGCTGAATTCGTCTTCGTGGCTGGCGTCAT
Organism: Pseudomonas sp. MD195_PC81_125; assembly: GCF_014060985.1. NCBI lineage: Bacteria > Pseudomonadati > Pseudomonadota > Gammaproteobacteria > Pseudomonadales > Pseudomonadaceae > Pseudomonas > Pseudomonas sp. MD195_PC81_125. The sequence continues at coordinate 10,395 of NZ_JABULD010000341.1, read as the reverse complement.
AGCCTTCCGGGTAGTCGTTCTTGTACTTCTCGATCGGCGGCAGGCCGACCGATTGCGGGGTGTCGCGCATGGTGATGAAGGCAAACACCGCCACGCCCAGCGCTACCGCTGCCGGGACGTAGAACGCTGCGTGCCAGTCATTGAACAGGCCCATGCCGATCAGGAACAGCGGGCCGATCAGACCGCCGCCGACGTTATGCGCCACGTTCCACACCGAGACCACGCCGCCCCGTTCCTTCTGCGACCACCAGTGCACCATGGTGCGCCCGCTCGGCGGCCAGCCCATGCCCTGGGCCCAGCCGTTGATGAACAGCAGGATGAACATCATGGTCACGCTGGACGTCGCCCACGGCGCGAAACCGAAAATGAACATCACTCCAGCCGACACCAGCAAGCCGAACGGCAGGAAGTAGCGCGGATTGGAACGGTCGGACACCAGGCCCATCAGGAACTTCGACAGACCGTAGGCGATGGCAATGGCCGACATCGCCAGACCCAGATCGCCACGGCTGTAGCCTTCGTCGATCAGGTACGGCATGGCTAGGGAGAAGTTTTTGCGCAGCAGGTAGTAACCCGCGTAGCCAAAGAAGATACCGGCGAAGATCTGCCAGCGCAGGCGTCGGTAAGTGCTGTCTATTTTTTCTTCAGGCAATGGAGCCTGATGTGCGGCAGGACGAAAGAAAGCAAACATTCAAGAGCTCCAGATTTCTTGTTTTGACTGCGGATGCGAATGTTACAGTTTCGTTACCGAAAATAGCACCGGTTCGCATCGGCAAAACAGCGGAAAATGTTGGAAGTCGCATGTTCTTTTACGAACCTGTCGCTCAGCTGTAAAAACAGGACGTTTTCACCACTTATCAACATGGTGTGGCATAGACTCGCGGACCGTTCAGCCAATTGATCAGCAGAGATAGGAAATGGCCCTGAAGGTTCGCATGTTGGTGCCGAGGTTCTTGGTGGCGGCGGGGCTCGCCGTTGTGCTGCTGACATTGATCGTCACCGATCATCCTTCCCATTCCGGCCTGCGCAACGCTACGGTGCTGATCATCCGGCATGCGGAAAAACCGGATACAGGATCGGTGCTCAATGCCCGAGGCGAGCAACGCGCGGCCGCCTACGTCGACTATTTCAATCCGCTGAAACTCGACGGCCAGACACTAACGCCCCAGCGTTTGATCGCTGCCGGCGACACCCCGGAGAGTTCGCGCTCGCGCCTGACCCTGACCCCGCTGGCCCAACGCCTGAACCTCGCGATCGAGCAGCCCTACGTCAATGGCGATCTGCATCAATTGGTCAAACTGTTGCGCAAGAGCAATCTGGCGCAAACGGTGCTGATCGCCTGGCACCACGGCCACATCAACAAACTGCTCAAGGCCTTTGGTGGCGATCCCACAGCGCTGATGGGGCAGGAAAAATGGCCGGATGACGTCTTCGACTGGCTGATCGTCCTGCGCTTCGATGACAAGGGACGGCTGCTTCCGTCTCGCAGCCTGAAGGTTCAGGAGCATCTATTGCCGGGCGACGCGGCAGCGACCAGCGGCGGCTAAACATCCGTCAGAAAATGTACCTGAAGCCCGTTGCGCAGGGCGTTCGCCTGTTTTCTTGTCTGGATCAGGAAATGTCCTGCATTCAATAGCGAAGCTGCGCCATTCAGTTAACAGGCAGTGCTCCGTAACCTTTCTGTTGTTGCCGGACAGGCATCTCAATCGGGAAGGGGCGAGATCATGCGGTGGTTCTTTGCTGGGCTTTTATTGACGATCTTCAGTCTTGCGCTGGCAGCGGAAGGGTTACTCATACCGGAAAACAATCCCAAGCCGATTTACCCGAAGCTGTTGCACAGGGCCGGGGTCGAAGGCGAAGTCAGGGTCAGTTTTGTCGTCAAGGCGGATGGTTCGGTCAGCGCGATCAGCATTGTGCAAAGTGATCACCCTGATCTGGCTGAGGCGGTCAAAGATGCAGTAACACAGTGGCGCTTCAAGCCCTGGACGGCTGAAGACGGGCGCCCTGCAGAACAGCCCGTGGTGGCACCGATGCTCTTTCGACTGGGCCGGGACGAGCCGATCCACCTCAATCAGTGGCTGAAGTCAGTGAAGTGTCATGTCATCAATGGCAGTTTCAGGAGCATGCCTGAGTACGCCTGGGTCGACGCGGACGTGTTTCATTACACCCGCGCTTACCTTTCGAACGCGATCCACAAGAGTCAGTTGGCCGATGATCAACGTCTGGCAATCATCGCCAGGATGAATCGGCGCGTACCGATGATCGTCAGAGGCTGCCGGGAGGCCCCCATGCGGAGATACATGAGTTTTCTGCCGGGAGAGGTTCGTGACTTGCTTTGATAACCAGCGCCGCTGAGAGTGAAGCTGTGTTGCTGCCTGGCGCGAATCGGGCCGGCTCCAAGGGGGCGCCGGCCGGGAAAAACTCAGCGCACCTGCACCACCACCTTGCCCACCGCCTTGCGCTGCCCCAGGTCGTTGATCGCCTGCGCCGCGTTGCTCAGCGGGTACACCTGCGACACCAGCGGTTTCAACTTGCCTTCGGCGAACCAGCCGAACAGTTGCTGGAAGTTCGCCGCGTTGTCCTGTGGCTGGCGCTGGGCGAAAGAACCCCCAGAACACGCCGAGCACGGCTGCACCTTTGAGCAGCGCGAGGTTGACCGGCAGCTCGGGGGATGCGTCCGCTGGCGAAGCCGACCACCAGCAGGCGGCCGTTCCATGCGATGGCGCGAATGGCCTGGTCAAACAGGTCGCCGCCGACCGGGTCGTAGATCACGTCGGCGCCCTGGCCGTCGGTGAGGCGTTTGATTTCGTCCTTGAGGCTGGTTGCGCTGTAGTTGATCAGTTCATCGGCGCCAGCCGCCTTGGCGACGGCGAGTTTTTCCGCGCTGCTGGCGGCGGCAATGACCCGGGCGCCCATGGCTTTGCCGATCTCCACTGCCGCCAGGCCGACGCCACCGGAAGCGCCGAGCACCAGCAAGGTCTCGCCCGGTTGCAGGTTCGCCCGTTGCTTGAGGGCGTGCATCGAGGTGCCGTAGGTCATGCTGAACGCGGCGGCGGTGTTGAAATCCATCGACGGCGGGATCGGCAGCACGTTGTAGCCCGGCACCGCGACCTGTTCGGCGAAACTGCCCCAGCCGGTCAGGGCCATGACCCGGTCGCCGACGTTCAGATGGCTGACCTTTTCACCGACGGCGCTGACCACGCCGGCCGCTTCGCCCCCAGGGGAAAACGGGAAGGGCGGCTTGAACTGGTACTTGCCCTCGATGATCAGCGTGTCCGGGAAGTTGACCCCGGCGGCGTGCACCTCCAGCAGGATTTCGTTCTTCTTCGCGACAGGACTGGCGACGTCTTCCAGCACCAGCGATTCGGCAGGGCCGAAGGCTTTGCACAGCACGGCTTTCATCAGGGCTATTCCTTTGGGAGTGATGGCCGATAAGTGTAGGTATGTCAGTCAACGGGTCAACGAGCATGCCCGGCCCTGATAGTCAGCCATAAGCTTGTGCTTGCGCGGCGGGTCGTTATGCTAGGCCGCAAACCGGATAAGGAGCGAATTGTGAAAGCGTGGATCATGTTGTTGCTGGCCCTGTCTCTGCCTGTGGCAGCGCTGGCCGAAGAAGCCAAAGAAGGCGAGGCGCCGAAAGTCAATTACATCACTCTGAACCCGCCGTTCGTGGGCAATTACGGGCTGGACGGCACGCCGAAGCTGAAGGTCTACAAGGCCGACGTGGCGCTGCGTGTGACCGGTGAAGAGGCGACCAAACTGGTCAAGGCCAACGAACCGCTGATTCGCAATCAACTGGTGGCGCTGTTCACTCAGCAGACCACCGAGGCGATGGGCAGCATCGAAGGCAAGGAAAAGCTGCGTCAGGAAGCCCTGAAGCAGACCCAGCAAGTGATGAATGACGAGACCGGCAAGCCGGTGGTTGAAGATCTGTTGTTCAACAACCTGATCATTCAGTAACCACGCTGGCGGCTGTTCAGGACGCCAGGCTCTTGCGAAAGCGTGCCAGCGCGATGAGGAAGAACAGCAGGCCGATGGCCGTCAGCGCCAGCAAGTCCGGCCAGACCACGCTCAGCCCGGCGTCGCGAAACAGAATCGCGGCGCTGAGGCTGACAAAGTGCGTGGACGGCGAGCCCTGCATCACCCACTGCAACCATTGCGGCATGCTGTCCAGCGGTGTGCTGCCGCCCGACAGCAGCAACATCGGGATGATCACTGGAATCGCCAGCAGGCCGAACTGCGGCGTCGAACGCGCCAGCGTCGCCAGAAAGATGCCCAGCGCGGTGCTGGCAAACAGATAAACCGCCGTCACCAGTAAAAACAGGCTCATCGAGCCGGCCAATGGCACGCCCAGCAGGCCTTTGACCACCACCTCCAGCGACAACCAGGTGCACAGCACCACCACCAGCAGGTTGCTCCAGATTTTCGCCAGCATGATTTCCAGCGCCGTCAGCGGCAGCACCAGCAAGTGGTCGAGCGTGCCGTGTTCGCGTTCGCGCAGCAGCGCCGTGCCGGTGAGGATGATCGCCAGAATGGTGATGTTGTTGACGATCTGAATCACCGCCAGAAACCAGCCACCCTCCAGATTGGTGTTGAACAGGGCGCGAGTAGTCAGTAGCACCGGCGCCTTGGTCGCTGCTTCACCCTGATCTGCATAGTCGAGTAACTCGCGTTGAAAGATCCGGCCAATGTAGCCAGCGCCCATGAATGCCTGGCTCATGGCCGTGGCGTCGACATTGACCTGAATCGCCGGTTGCCGCGCGGCGAGCAGATCGGTTTGAAAGCCCGCCGGGATGTTGATGACGAAGGTGTATTGACCGCTGTCCATCACCTGGTCCAGCTGAGGGTAAGGCAACAGTACAGGCGTCTGGAACTCTGGCGGCTGCAGGGCTTGGGCCAACTGACGCGAGAGGGCGCTGTGGTCTTCGTCGACGATGGCCACGCTGGCGTTGTGTACGCCAATCACCGAACCCGCGGCGGGCATGTAGATCGCCACGGTGAAGGCGTAGAACAGAAACAGCAGCAACACGCTGTCATGGCGCAGGCTGGTCAGTTCCTTGAGTCCCAGGCGCAGGATATGTGCGAACTTGTGCATCAGGCCTCCTGCTTTTTCAGCATGATCAGGCTCAGCCCGGTGAACCCGACAAAGAACCCGAACAGCGCCAGGCACTGCGGCCATAGCTGACGCACGTCCAGCGCTTTGGTGAACGTGCCCACCGCGATGTCGAGGAAGTGCCCCGCGGGAAACAGCATGCCCATCACCGCAGCCGCACCCTCCAGTGACGAGCGCGGCACGATCAACCCGGAGAACTGGATGGTCGGCAAGCTGGTGATGATCATGGTGCCGAGGATCGCGGCGATTTGTGTGCGGGTGAACGCCGAAATCAGCAGGCCCATGCTGGTGGTCGCCAGTACGTACAACAGGCCGCCGAATGCCAGCGTCAGCAGGCTGCCCTTGAACGGCACGCCGAACAGCCAGCGATTCATCGCCACCAGCACCGCGAGGTTGACCAGACTGACCAGCAGGTACGGCGCCTGCTTGCCCAGCAGAAACTCCAGACGCGTCAGGGGCGTGGCGTAGAAATTGGTGATCGAGCCCAACTCCTTTTCGCGCACGATGCCCAACGCCGTCAGCATCGCAGGAATGAAGGCGAGGATCAGCGCCATGACCCCGGGGCCGATGGCGTTGACGCTGACTACGTCCTGGTTATAGCGAAAGCGGGTTTCCAGACTGGCCGCTGTCGGGCGGGCCAGCGCAGGGCTGCTTTGCTCGGCCAGTTGTTGCAGATTGGCCAGATGCACGGCTTCAACATAGTTGCGGCTGGTTTCGGCGCGAAACGGCATGCCGCCATCCAGCCACGCCGCCACAGCGGGTTGGCGCCCGGCATACAGATCGCGGCCGAATCCGGGCGGGATCTCCAGTGCCAGTTTGATTTCCGAGCGCTGCAGGCGCCGGTGCAGCTCCTGTGGGTCATGAATGGCCGGCTGCTCGTCGAAGTAGCGGGAGCCGCGAAACGCTTCAAGATAAGCCCGGCTCTGCGGCGTCTGATCCTGGTCGTACACGGCGAACGCGAGGTTTTCCACGTCCAGGGAAATCCCGTAGCCGAAAATCACCATCATGAAAATCGCCCCCGCCAGTGCGAACGCCATGCGCACCTTGTCGCGCAGCAGTTCCTTGCCTTCGCGACGGGCCACCGCCAGCAGGCGACCGAGGCTGAAACCGTGACGCGGCACCGGGGTTGTCGCTGCGCTCGGCGGCGCCATTTGTGGCTCGGTTACAGGCGCCGATGCCTGAGCGCCCTGAGCCTGTTCCAGGCAAGTGACGAAGGCCGCTTCCAGCGTCTCTCCAGCGAACTGGCGTTGCAGTGCCGCCGGGGTATCGCACGCGAGAACCTTGCCGGCGTGCATCAGTGAGATGCGGTCGCAGCGCTGAGCTTCGTTCATGAAATGCGTGGAGAGGAAGATCGTCACGCCTTGTTCACGGGACAACTCGATCAACAGTCGCCAGAAGTCATCGCGGGCTGCGGGATCGACACCGGAGGTCGGCTCATCGAGGATCAGCACTTCCGGGCGGTGCAGCACTGCCACCGCCAGCGACAGACGCTGACGCAGCCCCAATGGCAACGCCCCGGAAGGCTGGTCGGCGACCGCGAGCAGATTGAAGCGCTGAATCAATGCCTCGATGCGCTGTGCGCTCTCGGTTGTGGGCAGGTCGAACAGCCGCGCGTGCAGCTCGAGGTTCTGTCGCACACTGAGCTCGCCATACAGCGAAAAGCTCTGCGACATGAACCCGACCCGCTTGCGCGTGGCCAGATCCTTGGCGTTCACCGGGTTGCCGAGCAGCGTTGCACTGCCTTCACTGGCCGGCATCAGCCCGGTCAGGACTTTCATGGTGGTGGTCTTGCCGCAGCCGTTGGAGCCAAGAAAACCGAAAATCTCGCCACGGCCAATGGCAAAACTGACGTGATCCACAGCGGTGAAGTCGCCGAAGCGCAGCGTCAGGTCGTGGGCTTGGATGGCGATGTCGTTGCTGTTGCCGGTGCGCGGTGGAATCACCAGTGGTTGAGCGTCGTGCTGGCTGTCACCCTGGAAATGGGTAAAGGCGTCATCGAGTTTGCCGCTGGGGGGTGACGGTCGCCAGCTCGCGGCTCAAGCCGGTGGCGATCAACTGGCCGGCGTCGAGCATCAGGCAATGCTCGAACTGCTCGGCTTCTTCCATATACGCCGTGGCGACCAGCAGCGTCAGTTGCGGGCGCTGGCTGCGCACGTCGTCGACCAGCTCCCAGAAACGCCGGCGCGAGAGCGGGTCAACGCCAGTGGTCGGCTCATCGAGGATCAACAGGTCGGGCTCATGGATCAGCGCGCAGCACAGCCCGAGTTTCTGCTTCATGCCGCCGGACAACTTGCCGGCGGGGCGCTCGGCGAATTTCAGCAGATCCGTGGCGAGCAACAGGCTGTGCATGCGCTGCTCGCTTTCAACCCTGGACAGGCCGAACAGCGTCGAGAAGAACTGGATGTTCTCGCGGATCGACAGTTCGGGGTACAAGTTGCCGCCCAGCCCCTGCGGCATGAAGGCGATGCGTGCATAGAGTGTGTCCCGATGCCGGCGATCCTGGATCGCGCCTCCGAGCACTTGCAGTTGCCCTTGTTGCAGGGTTTTCACGCCGGCGATCAACCCCAACAGGCTGGACTTGCCCGCGCCATCGGGGCCGATCAACCCGCAGCGGGTTCCGGCGGGCAGGCTGAAGGCGATCTCCTTCAGCGCTTGCTGTTTGCCGTAGCGGTGGGCGATACCGTTCGCTTGAACCGCAAGGCTGCTCATTGCAGATTGGCCGGCCATTCGACGGGTGCGATCCGCACATAGCCGGCGCCGGGCATGCCGGGCTTGGCCTGTGGCACGGCGCTGGGCTGGGTCAGGCGCAACTTGACGCGGAACACCAGTTTTTGTCGCTCGTCGCGGGTCTCGACTTCTTTGGGGGTGAATTGCGATTTGGCCGCGACGAAACTGATTTTTGCCGGCAGCGGTTTATCGGGCAAGGCATCAAGCAACACGCGCGCCTCGTCGCCCACGGCCAGGCGCCCGGACACCGCAGCTGACAGATAGAGGTTCATGTACTGGTCGTTGGGATCGATCAGCAACAAGACCCGGCCGCCGGCACCCAGCACTTCGCCGGGTTCGGCCATGCGCAGCTGGATCACGCCATCAATCGGCGCGCGCAGAAGGCTGTCGTCGATTTCGCTGGTCAGCTGCGCCACCTGCGCCTGCGCTGCGCCGATTGTTGCGCTGACGGCCGATACCTGGGCGCGGGCTGCGGTCACCGCAGCGTTGCCTGTGCCAATGCGCGACTGCAATTGATCGATGATCTGCGCGCTGACGTAACCGTGCTTGAACAGTGACTGCGAGCGGCCGAGCTCTTGCTGGGCCAGCAGCAGCTCACTCTGACGCAACTGCACATTGGCCTGAGCGGCGTTGAGATTCTCCCGGGCGCGCAGGACTTCGGCTTCGGCCTGATTGCGCTGGGCTTCGAGGGTGCGGGTGTCCATGCGCGCCAGCAGTTGTCCTTTGCTGACCTTGTCGCCTTCATCCACCAGCACCTCGGCCAGGCGCCCGGGAGTCTTGCTGGCGATCTGCACCTCGGTGGCTTCCAGGCGCCCGTTGCCCATCGACAGCCCCTCGACCAGCCGGCTGCTGATCGACATCCAGTAACCGAGGCCACCAGCGGCGGCGAGTAACACCAGGAGCGAACCGGCATATAGAAGTGAAGAACGGCTGTGCGTCGACATGGGGGCATCCTGCGGCTGTGGCGTCCAGTCTGACTGTTCAAGCGTTTCACTCGCTTGATGTCAGTCAAATGAGCGCCAAGCCTAGCCCTTTTTTCGGGTAAAAAACCGTGACCGGAGAGTTCTCAACGCAATCCGAGCACGACGGCCCACTGTTCGGCGGTCACCGGCATGACCGAAAGACGGCTGCCTTTTTGCACCAGCGGCATCTCGGCCAGTGCGGTCTGCTGCTTCAGATAATCCAGTTTCAGCACCCGGGCAAAGGTCTCGACGTGTGCAACATCGATCGCACTCCAGGCGTTTTTCTCGGGCGTGGCTTTCGGGTCGAAGTAATGGCTTTCGGGGTCCAGTGCGGTGGGGTCCGGGTAGGCTGCCTGAATAATCCTGCCGATTCCGGCAATCCCCGGTTCCGGGCAACTGGAGTGGTAGAAAAAGAACTCATCCCCGACCGCCATCGCCCGCAGGAAATTGCGCGCCTGATAGTTGCGAACCCCGTCCCAGCGCGCTTTTCCGAGTGTCTCCAGGCCTTTGATCGAGAGTTCGTCCGGCTCGGATTTCATCAGCCAATAGGCCATGTCTTTTGCTCCTCAAGCGGTGATTGGACAGGTTGTCGGGCAATTTTATGACAAACCGACAGTCGGTTGACGTCAGCATTTGCGCCCGGGTTCACGTTGTCGCAAAATGCCGGCCTTTAAAGCTTGACGCTGCTGCACGGCCTACGAACGGAAACCGCTGCTGTCATCGTGATGATGTGCCTTGAGGGGGGCAATCGATGAAACGCAAACCGGATTTGCTATGGACTTTGGTTATTTTGTTCGGCCTGGGCGTCGTGACCACCGGTTATGCGCAAAGTCTGTGGACCAGCAAGACCGATGCGCCGATTGAAGTCGCACAACAGGTCCAACAGTCGACCGCGTTCAAGCGCTGAAACAGCCTTCCCGACGCCGCTGACCTGCGCGGCGTCTACCCTGCGAAATACCACGCCTTATCGGTGACCGTGCCCTGCAACGGTACATCCCAGCTGGCCTGCGCCAGGCGTTCGACCTTCTGACATTCATGGGCCAGCCCCAGCAACGTCGGCTTGCGCCAGGTTTTGCGCCGGGCCAGGTAGGCCAGACTGCGGTCGTAGAATCCGCCGCCCATCCCCAGCCGTCCGCCGACATCGTCAAACCCAACCAGTGGCAGCAACACCAGATCCAGGGTCCAGATCCTGCGTTGCTGAGCCAGATTGGCTCGCGGTTCGAGAATGCGAAAGCGATTGGGCTTGAGCTTGTCGCCCGGGCGAATCCGCTGGAACACCATCTTGGTTCGCGGCCAGGCACTGAGCACTGGCAGGTAGGTGGCCTTGCCGCGCAGCTGGGCTTCGCGCAGCAGCAGGCGCGGGTCGATTTCACCGTCGGTGGGCAGGTACAGGGAAATGTGTCTGGCCCGGCGAAAGTGCGGGTCTTGCGCCAGTTGGCGGAACAGGCCTTTGGCGGCCTGGCGTTGTTCGCTCGGGGTCAATGCGCGGCGCGCCTTGCGCAGCAGACGGCGGAGTTGCGGGCGGGGCAGCAGCGCGGGTTCGGTCATGGTTCGGCTTCGGCAGGTGAGGGCGGAAACGCACGCATAAAAAAT
>NZ_JABULD010000357.1:0-28104 GCF_014060985.1 Pseudomonas sp. MD195_PC81_125 | reverse complement strand
GCCGAAGGCTGCGATCTTTTGATCTTTTCTGCTGACCTTCAAGTCAATAAAACCGGGCCTTTCGCTGATTTGACAGATGGTCGTTTCGGGGGCTGTTTATTGGCATCTTTGCGGTATACTGCGCGGCCTTCGGCCGGTACGTCCGGCCATTTTTCGTACAATCAAGCCACGCAATCCTGCGTGGCTTGTTGTTTTTGACGCGCCTGCGGGCGCCCAGAGAGAAGAGGCGCGACGATGAGTGCACTGGTTGGCGTGATCATGGGCTCCAAGTCCGATTGGTCCACCCTTAGCCACACCGCCGATATGCTGGAAAAGCTCGGCATCCCGTACGAGGTCAAGGTGGTTTCCGCCCACCGCACCCCGGATCTGCTGTTCCAGTACGCCGAAGAGGCTGAGGGCCGTGGCATCGAGGTGATCATCGCCGGTGCCGGTGGCGCAGCCCACCTGCCAGGCATGTGTGCGGCCAAGACCCACCTGCCGGTGCTGGGCGTTCCGGTGCAGTCGTCGATGCTCTCGGGCGTCGATTCGCTGCTGTCGATCGTGCAGATGCCAGCAGGCATCCCGGTTGCCACCCTGGCCATCGGCAAGGCCGGCGCGATCAACGCCGCGCTGCTGTCGGCGAGCATCCTCGGCGCCAAGCATCCACAATTCCACGCGGTACTGAAAACCTTCCGTGCCGAGCAGACAGACAGCGTCCTGGACAATCCAGACCCACGTATTGCCTGAGGTTGTTGAGATGAAAATCGGTGTAATCGGTGGCGGCCAGTTGGGCCGCATGTTGGCGCTGGCGGGCACTCCGCTGGGCATGAACTTCGCTTTCCTCGACCCTGCGCCGGATGCTTGTGCCGCCGCGCTGGGCGAACACCTGCGGGCCGATTACGGCGATCAGGATCACCTGCGCCAACTGGCTGACGAAGTCGACCTGGTGACCTTCGAGTTCGAAAGCGTCCCGGCGGAGACCGTGGCGTTTCTCTCGCAATTCGTCCCGGTCTATCCGAGTGCCGAAGCCCTGCGCATCGCTCGCGACCGCTGGTTCGAGAAGAGCATGTTCAAGGACCTGGGCATTCCGACCCCGGCCTTCGCCGACATTCAATCGCAAGCAGACCTGGACGCCGCCGTGGCTTCGATCGGTCTGCCGGCCGTGCTGAAAACCCGCACCCTGGGGTATGACGGCAAGGGCCAGAAAGTCTTGCGCAAGCCAGAGGACGTGGTCGGTACCTTCGCCGAACTGGGCAGCGTGGCCTGCCTGCTGGAAGGCTTCGTGCCGTTCACCGGCGAAGTCTCGCTGATCGCCGTGCGTGCCCGTGATGGCGAAACCCGCTTCTACCCGCTAGTGCACAACACCCACGACAGCGGCATCCTCAAGCTGTCGGTGGCGAGCACCGATCACCCGCTACAGGCGTTGGCCGAAGATTACTCCAGCCGTGTGCTCAAGCAGCTGGATTACGTCGGCGTGATGGCGTTCGAGTTCTTTGAAGTCGACGGTGGCCTCAAGGCCAACGAGATCGCCCCGCGTGTGCACAACTCCGGGCACTGGACCACCGAAGGCGCCGAGTGCAGCCAGTTTGAAAACCACCTGCGTGCCGTGGCCGGTCTGCCGCTGGGTTCGACCGCCAAGGTCGGCGAGAGCGCGATGCTCAACTTCATCGGTGTGGTTCCTCCGGTCGAGAAGGTCATCGCCATCGAAGATTGCCATCTGCACCACTACGGCAAAGCCTTCAAGGCCGGGCGCAAGGTTGGTCACGCCAACCTGCGCTGCGCCGACATGGCCACGCTGCAGGCGCAGATCGTCAAGGTCGAAGCGCTGATCGCCGAGTAACGACAGTTTCATCTGGCAGCGGCGGAACCATTCAGGGCTCGCCGTTCTCTCATGGCAGGATGCCAAAGTCTGACTAGGCTTTGGCATATCTACTATTGAGTGTCAGAGGGAAATGCCATGGGAATTATCGGAACCATCTTTATCGGCTTGATCGTCGGCCTGCTGGCACGCTTCCTCAAACCGGGCGATGACAGCATGGGCTGGATCATGACCATCCTGCTCGGTATCGGCGGTTCGCTGGCGGCCACTTACGGCGGCCAGGCCCTGGGTATCTATCAGGCAGGTCAAGGCGCAGGCTTCATCGGTGCGCTGGTCGGCGCGATCGTGCTGCTGGTGATCTACGGCCTGATCAAAAAGAACTGATCCAAGCGACCAAGTCCTCTCTGCCAACGCGGCAGGGAGGGCTAGAATGCTCGGCGATTCGACGTCCTTCCTTATCCGAGCATCTTTTACCGAGCACCTCCATGCGCCGTCTTTTGTTGACTCTCCTTTTGCTGGGCAGCGGTCTGGCCCACGCCGGCGAACTGCCGGAAACCGACTGGCTGGAACTGATGCCCAAGTCGGACCAGAAAGCCCTCGAGGCCATGCCCGAAATCGACCACAACTCCCCGGAAGCCACCGGCACCTTCACCGAGAAGGGCGGCATGAAGCAGGCCAAGGGTTTGCCGGCGGTGATGTATTCGACCAAGACCGTGGCGTCGATGAACGACAAGCACATCCGCATCGGTGGCTACCCGGTGCCGCTGGAGTCCGATGCCAAGGGGCGCAGCACGCTGTTCTTCCTCGTGCCATACCCGGGCGCGTGCATCCACGTACCGCCACCGCCGCCGAATCAACTGGTGCTGGTGCGTTATCCCAAGGGCTTGAAGCTGGATGACATCTACACGCCGCTGTGGGTGACCGGCACGCTGAAGATCGAGAAGGTCAGCAATGACCTGGCCGACGCGGCGTATGCGCTGGATGCGGACAAGGTGCGGGTGGTGCAGGAGTCTGATCTGTAATCGTCACCCCAAAACAACTGTGGGAGCGAGCCTGCTCGCGAAAGCGGTGTATCAGACACTTGAAGAGTGGCTGACATAACGCATTCGCGAGCAGGCTCGCTCCCACATTTTGTTTTGCGGTACTGGTTAAAGCGGTTTACTACCGACGCTGACACCCATCGTATGGCTCGCACCCGACGCCAGATTCACCACATCATTCATTACATTCGCCGTCTCGATGCACAGCATGCGCTGCCAGCCGTCGTTGTCCATGTCGGCCAACGCTGCCGCACGGTCTATCCACGGGTTCCAGATCACCGCGGTGCGTGAGCCAGTGGCGGTCAGCACGATGCGCCGTTCCCAGGCCGGGTCGACGATGCTCAGTTGCGGCGGCGCATCAAGATAGATGCGGTCGGTTTCGCCAGCGAAATGCAGGTCACCTTGCTGGCTGTGGGTTTTCCACTCATCCAGTGTCTCGATGTAATCCAGACCGTCCACACCGTCGACGTGCGCGTTGCGCACATCGCTGACTGCGAAATAAGTGTGCAGCGCCTGGCTGATGCTGACGGCTTCGGCACCTCGGTTGTGGCTGGTCAGGCTGATGTGCAACTGATCATTCAGATGCAGGGTCAGGGTCAGATCGACCTGATGCGGCCAGCCCGGCAGGCCACCTTCGGGGTAGGGCAGCTTGAATTCGACCTTGACGCCGTCAGCCTCTGATTCGATGCCGCCCAGTTCCCAATCCATCGCTCGCACCAGACCGTGTGCGGGTGCCGGTTGCTCACCGGTGTACATGGCCTGCACGCTCTGCGGGTTGCGTTCGAACTTGCCGAACCATGGCCAGCATACCGGCACACCGGCGCGGATGCTCTTGCCGGTCTTGAACACAGCCTTGTCATTGAGCCAGATGATCGGCGGCTGGCCGTCGATCTGATAACTGAGGATGTGCGCGCCTTGCTGGGCCACCAGCACTTCGGCCTGACCGTGGCGGATGCGCCAGCAGTTCAGTTCATCCAGTTTCACGGCTTCAACGTTGGGCGTGTTCATGGGACAGCTCTCGATCAGACACTTGGGACGACTATCGACCGCAAAACCGCGGCGAGGTTTAACGTGCGCGCGGTGGCACCGAGCGGGTGCGACCGCTGCCGTCGATGGCGACGAAGACGAACACCGCCTCGGTCACTTTACGCCACTCGCTGGACAGCGGATCGTCACTCCACACTTCGACCATCATCTGGATCGAGCTTCGGCCGATTTCCAGGGTCTGGGTATAAAAGGATAATTGCGCGCCGACCGCGACCGGCACCAGAAAGGCCATGCGGTCGATGGCCACGGTTGCCACACGGCCACCGGCAACGCGGCTGGCCATCGCGGTCCCCGCGAGGTCCATCTGCGCCACCAGCCAGCCGCCGAAAATATCGCCAAAGCCGTTGGTTTCGCGCGGGAGTGCGGTGATTTGCAAGGCCAGGTCGCCTTGCGGGATCGGATCTTCTTGTTCGAGCTCTATCATGCCGGGGGTGCCTCTGACCCGTGACTCTTCGTTGGTAGTGCTGGTGGTAGCCGTCTTAAGGAAAAACGATTCAGCACCGAACATACTGCGTTCGTCACGTTTTCCATAGGCGCCTAAAGGGGAAACTCTGCGAAACCGGCTGATCCCGTTCAAAAACCGGGCCAACGACGTTTTCGCACAGCAACCCCCTACAAACCGGAGCAAGGTTGCGAGTATATCGGTCGGTAGACTCCGCGACGACCATCGGGTTCTGATTTTGACCGGCAAATACGCGCCTCTATGTGCTTTTTCGAACAATTTGCTATGGTGCCGAACCTGCCCAAGCCACAGCCAGCGTTGTTGTGGCGGTAGATCCGCCTATAAGAGAAGCCCTTGCCATGACCACAGCGCCTTCGAGCCTCGCGCAGCCCGAGCAACCTGCACGCCCCCTGACCCGCAATGATTACAAGACTCTGTCGCTATCGGCCCTGGGCGGTGCGCTGGAGTTTTACGATTTCATCATCTTCGTGTTCTTCGCCACCGTGGTCGGCAAGCTGTTCTTCCCGGCCGACATGCCCGAGTGGCTGCGCCTGATGCAGACCTTCGGCATTTTCGCCGCCGGTTACCTCGCGCGGCCGCTGGGCGGAATCGTCATGGCGCACTTCGGCGACCTGCTGGGGCGCAAGAAAATGTTCACCCTGAGCATTTTCATGATGGCCGTGCCGACCCTGATCATGGGCCTGCTGCCAACCTACGCACAGATCGGCCTGTGGGCGCCGATTCTGTTGCTGCTGATGCGAGTGATCCAGGGCGCAGCGATTGGCGGTGAGGTGCCGGGGGCGTGGGTCTTCGTTTCCGAACACGTACCGCAAAAGCACATCGGCTACGCCTGCGGCACCCTGACCAGTGGCCTGACTGCCGGCATTTTGCTCGGTTCGCTGGTCGCCACGGCAATCAACAGCATCTACACGCCAGTGGAGGTGTCCGACTACGCCTGGCGGATTCCATTCCTGCTCGGCGGCGTCTTCGGTCTGTTCTCGGTGTACCTGCGCCGCTGGCTGCACGAAACTCCGGTGTTCGCCGAGCTGCAACTGCGCAAGGCGCTGGCCGAGGAAGTGCCGTTGCGTGCGGTGCTGCGTGACCATCGTGGGGCGATTGCGATCTCGATGCTGCTGACCTGGCTGCTGTCGGCCGGTATCGTCGTGGTGATCCTGATGACCCCGACCGTGCTGCAGACGGTCTATCACTTCTCGCCAACGGTGGCGCTGCAATCGAACAGCCTGGCGATCGTGTTCCTCAGCGTCGGTTGCATCATCTCCGGTGCCATGGCCGACCGTTTCGGCGCAGGCCGGGTGTTTGTCTTCGGTAGCCTGGGCCTGCTGATCAGCTCCTGGACCTTCTATCACAGCCTCGCCGACCACCCGAACTGGCTGTTCCCGCTGTATGCCCTGACCGGTCTGCTGGTCGGCACCATCGGCGCGGTGCCCTACGTGATGGTCAAGGCGTTCCCGCCGGTGGTGCGCTTCAGCGGGCTGTCGTTCTCGTACAACGTGGCGTACGCGATCTTCGGTGGCCTGACGCCGATGGTGGTCAGCCTGTTGCTTAAAGAGAGTGCGATGGGCCCGGCCTACTATGTGGCGGTGCTGTGCACGATGGGGATTCTGGTGGGGGCGTGGCTCTGGAAGAAGGGGCGCTGATCCAAAGATTCAGCTATTTAGGGCTCTCGCCAGCGTGAGAGCCTTGTTTCACACTCGCTAGCCGGGAGTCGAGCTCCATGCTCAAGCATGTGGGCCAAGGCTTCTGCTGCATGCAGTCTTTCGATGACGTGATGTTCAACCATCAAATCCAGTAACCAAAGAGCTCCGTGTACTTGGAGTCCGTCTCGCTGTGCCTGGCGCCTCAGTTTGCCATCTCCGGTGAGTAAAGGGCGACGTGTTTGCTGTGCCAGCAGGTAACAAGACACATCGGCCAGCGAACTGTTGTTGTGTTCGATTCGTAAACCATATAACCGCATGACACTGGCGTCATCGAGTGATTCGACTATCAGACCTTGATCAAGCAATTCGTCATGTGGGAAGTCTTCAAGTTCATGCATTACGAAGTCAGTACAACACAATGTGAAGGGCAATCTAAACATCTGCTCCAGTAATCCGGCATTTCTGAAATCGATCCAGATATTCGTATCACTGATGTAGATAAGGCTCATGCACTCTCCGATGAGCCCAGGAAACTTGGGTCCAGGGCTTTTACTGGCTTGCGCAAGAGTTCGGCAGCCCGGGATTTGGTAATCAGCCCTTCTGCCAGTGCCCAAAATGCTAAACGACTCAAACCTTTGCGGCGGTTTGCACGGCATCGGCTCAGGTTCCGACTTTCGCCAGCCTTTGGCACTGAATTGAATAGTGAGGGATTTATAACCACCTTCGCTGAGTAGCTTCAGATCCTTCAGTCGTCTCAGGGCGGCATGCATCGATATTCCGTATTGCCGCTTGGCAATCAGTAGTTCTTGTGGATGAACCCTGGTGCGAGGATGGCTGCCGAAATCGCCAGTAACGCTTTTGGCTGGATACAGAAACGCCCCTGCGAAACGATGGCAGCAATTTTCTTTATCCTTTTCAGACATCTCCTCTGGCAATGCCATCACCCAATGACCGAGCTCATGGGCGGCAGTAAACCTGATTCGTTCGCCTGGGCGATCAGCATTCAACGCAATTAGGACATGCTTCCCGTCGCCAGTTGTAGCACAGGCACCATCGAAATCGTCTGGGCCATTGAGCATTGCAATCTTGATGCTGTGCTCTTCCAGCTGTTCGGTGAGGTTGGCAATGGGGTCAGTGCCAATTCCCCAGAATTGGCGAAGCTCCTCAGCCGCTAGCTCGGCTTCATCAATAGAGGAGACTGCAATCATTTGTGCGGGAGTGACAGGGGTGTTGATGTCTGCGGGATCGAAACATTCCTCTAGGGCGATGTATCGCTCGAGGTGCTCTCGAATTTTTTCTTCTACTTGGGCCTGGCGATACTTGGGCATCTTGGCTAGCTTACGAAATTCCAGAGGTGCCAAAGGTATCGCTTCTGAGCGGAAAAAGTACTCAGGATTGACCTGCAGTGCTTTAGCTAGTTGCAGCAGGCGAGTGGAGTTCGGGGTGCTCAACCCCTTCTCATATTTGCTCAAAGCTTGTTTGGTTATGTCGCCGAGCTGGATGGCCAGAGCATCAAGGGTTAGCCCTCGCTGCAGGCGTGCGCGACGAATTCGGTCGTTTATCATGGTGCCCTCTCGTGGTTGACAAGACTATCTTTTGGTATTGATTTGTCAACCTTGGAAGAGTTTCATTTTTTTGTGCCGCGCCCATGCTGGCCTTTCATCCAATTGTCATATTTCAGCCATAGAGTGTTCACACGGCCTGCTGATACTTGGCCCCGACTTAACACACCCTATCTGCTAGGAGTAAGGCATGAAACTGAAGCGTTTGATGGCGGCAATGACTTTTGTCGCTGCTGGCGTTGCGACTGCCAACGCGTTCGCCGCTGTTGACCCTGCTATCCCGAGCTACACCAAGACCACTGGTGTGTCGGGCAACCTGTCCAGCGTCGGTTCCGATACCCTGGCCAACCTCATGACCCTGTGGGCTGAGAACTACAAGAAAGAATATCCGAACGTAAACATCCAGATTCAGGCTGCTGGCTCCGCCACCGCGCCACCTGCGCTGACCGAAGGCACCTCCAACCTGGGCCCGATGAGCCGCAAGATGAAGGACACCGAACTGGCGGCCTTCGAACAGAAATACGGCTACAAGCCAACCGCTATTCCGGTGGCCGTGGACGCCCTGGCGGTGTTCGTGCACAAGGACAACCCGATCCAGCACCTGACCATGGAACAGGTTGACGCGATCTTCTCGTCCACCCGTCTGTGCGGCGCCAAAGCCGATGTGAAAACCTGGGGCGACCTGGGTGTGACCGGCGACCTGGCCAACAAGCCAGTGCAACTGTTCGGTCGTAACTCGGTATCCGGCACCTACGGTTACTTCAAGGAAGAAGCCCTGTGCAAAGGCGACTACAAGCCTAACGTCAACGAACAACCAGGTTCGGCGTCGGTTGTGCAGTCGATCAGCTCCTCGCTGAACGGCATCGGCTACTCGGGCATCGGCTACAAGACTGCCAGCGTGAAGACTGTTGCTCTGTCGAAGAAAGGCAGCACTGACTTCATCGAAGACACCGAAGAAAACGCCCTGAACGGCAAGTACCCTCTGTCGCGCTTCCTCTACGTTTACGTGAACAAGGCCCCGAACAAGCCTCTGGCCCCGCTGGAAGCCGAGTTCGTGAAACTGGTTCTGTCCAAACAGGGCCAGGAAGTGGTGGTGAAAGACGGCTACATCCCGCTGCCAGCCAAGGTTGCTGCAAAAGCACTGGCTGACCTGGGTCTGCAGGAAGGCGGCGCTGAAGTCGCAAAAAAGTAACAAACTGAGTCAGGGGTAAACCCCGCCTGACTCATGTGGGAGCGAGCCTGCTCGCGAAGCGGCCTTCAGAACCGGCACTTTCGCGAGCAAGTTCGCCCCACACTCCCCGAATTCTTTTATCCACTGCCAGTGCCCTGCTGGCGGCGGATTTGCTGCGTCACTGCATTGTCATCTTTCTGTCATACAGGATCGCTAGGGTGTGCGCATGAATGATCTGGCCAATTCCAAAATGACTACGAACCCTCCCAAGCGCATTGACTTCAATACGCCTGAGTTGCAACGCAAGCGCCGCATTCGCGCGCTCAAGGATCGCTTCACCCGCTGGTACGTCCTCGTTGGCGGGCTGGCGGTGCTGGCAGCCATCACGCTGATCTTCTTCTTCCTCGCCTACGTCGTTGCCCCGTTGTTCCAGGGTGCCAGCCTGACCGCGAAAGATGCCATTACCCCAGCCTGGATGCAGGACGCCGGCAAGCCGCTGATGATTTCGCTCGAAGAGCAGAATCAGGTGGCGATGCGCGTTTCCGACAAGGGCCAGGCACTGTTCTTCGACATCGACAGTGGCGCTGAATTGAAGCGCGTCGATCTGCCGGTTCCTGCTGGCGCGACCGTCACTTCCATTGGCGAAGATCAGCCTGGTCATCCGCTGGTAGCGGTGGGCCTGTCCAATGGCCAGGCGCTGGTGTTCCGTCACACCTATAAAGTCAGCTACCCCGATGGCAAGAAAACCATCACACCGGCCATCGAATACCCGTACGGCGAAGCGCCGATCGCTGTGAACGAGAGCGGCGGGGCGCTGGAACATGTGAGCCTCAACGCTACCGATTCGACGCTGATGCTGGTCGGTTCGACTGGTGCGCAACTCAATGTGCTGGCGCTGACCAGCGAAGAAAACATGATGACCGGCGAAGTCACCAACGAGCAGAAGCGTATCGAACTGCCGCAGATGACCGAGCCGGTGAAAAACATCTTCGTCGACCCGCGCCAGCAATGGCTGTACGTGGTCAACGGGCGCGCCCAGGCCGACGTGTTCAGCCTGCGCGACAAGAGCCTCAACGGTCGCTACAAACTGCTGGAAAACGCTGACGCCGAAGTCACTGCGAGCACGCAACTGGTGGGTGGCATCTCGCTGATCATCGGTGACTCCAAGGGTGGCCTGGCCCAGTGGTTCATGGCCCGTGACACCGATGGCGAACTGCGCCTGAAGCAGATCCGTACCTTCCAGATGGGCACCACGCCGATCGTTGAAATCACTGCCGAAGAGCGTCGCAAGGGCTTCGTGGCCCTCGATGCCAGCGGCAAGCTCGGTGTGTTCCACAGCACCGCGCACCGCACGTTGCTGGTCGAGCCGGTGGCCGAAGGTCAGGGCCTGTTCGGCCTGTCGCCGCGCGCCAACCGAGTGATCGTCGAGGCGGGCGGCAAGCTGCAACCGCTGCTGCTCGACAACCCGCACCCGGAAGTGTCGTGGAGCGCGTTGTGGAGCAAGGTCTGGTACGAGAACTACGACGAGCCTAAATACGTCTGGCAATCGACGGCGGCCAACACCGATTTCGAACCGAAACTGAGCCTCTCGCCACTGACCTTCGGTACCCTGAAAGCCGCGTTCTACGCGATGCTGCTGGCGGCACCGCTGGCGGTTGCTGCTGCGATCTACACTGCGTATTTCATGGCCCCGGGCATGCGCCGCAAGGTCAAGCCGGTGATCGAGCTGATGGAAGCGATGCCGACGGTGATCCTTGGGTTCTTCGCCGGTCTGTTCCTCGCCCCGTATGTGGAAGGGCATCTGCCGGGCATCTTCAGCCTGCTGATGCTTTTGCCGATCGGCATTCTGGTGGCCGGTTTCACCTTCAGTCGCCTGCCTGAATCAATCCGCCTGAAAGTCCCGGATGGCTGGGAGAGTGCACTGCTGATTCCGGTGATTCTGTTTGTCGGTTGGTTGTCGCTGTACATGAGCCCGTACATGGAGAACTGGTTCTTCGGCGGTGACATGCGCATGTGGATCTCCCACGACCTGGGCATCACCTACGACCAGCGCAACGCTCTGGTGGTCGGTCTGGCGATGGGTTTTGCGGTGATCCCGAACATCTACTCGATTGCCGAAGACGCCGTGTTCAGCGTGCCGCGTGGCCTGACCCTCGGTTCCCTGGCGCTCGGTGCCACGCCGTGGCAGACCATGACCCGCGTGGTGATCCTCACCGCCAGCCCGGGCATTTTCTCGGCGCTGATGATCGGCATGGGCCGTGCGGTCGGCGAAACCATGATCGTGCTGATGGCCACGGGTAACACCCCGGTCATGGAAATGAACCTGTTCGAAGGCCTGCGCACCCTGGCCGCCAACGTCGCGGTGGAAATGCCTGAGTCGGAAGTCGGCGGCAGCCACTACCGCGTGCTGTTCCTCTCGGCGCTGGTGCTGCTGTTGTTCACCTTCGTCATGAACACCCTGGCAGAACTGATTCGTCAGCGTCTGCGCAAGAAATACTCGTCGCTTTAAGAAAGGTAGAAGTCTGTGAAACAGAACTCCCTGAATGGATGGTTCAAGAGCGGCGCCCCGGGCGTCTGGATCAGCGGTGGCGCGGTGTCCATCGCGGTCATCATGACCATTGGCCTGCTGGCGGTGATTGCCGTGCGCGGTCTGGGTCACTTCTGGCCGGCGGACCTGATCCACGCCAGCTACGACGTACCGGGCCAGGCCAATCACCTGGTCATCGGCGAAGTGGTACAGAAAGAAGAAGTACCGCGCGCACGCCTGAAAAGCGCCGGCCTGCCGGTGCCTGATCAGGGCCCGGAATTCATGACCCGCGAGCTGATCAAGGTCGGCAACCGTGACCTCAACGGCAACGACTTCACCTGGGTGGTCGGCGAGTGGCTGACCAAGCAGACCACGCCGCCGGAACTGATGGCAATCGAGCGTCGCGAGTGGGGCAACTTCTACGGCTACCTGGTCAACGTCAAACAGGACGGCAAGGTCATCGCCGAAGGTGAAGCGGCGTGGCCTGAGCTGCAAGCGCGGATCAACCGGGTGAACGGCCTGGCTGCACAGCTCAAATCGCTGGAAAAGACTGACATCGGTGCGATCAACGCAGGGCTGGAACGCATCCGTCTGCACGGGCGCAAACTGGAACTGGACGGCAAGCTCGACGCCACCGCGCAAGCGGACATGGACGCCGAGCGTGCCGAGCTGAACGCGCGTTATCAGGATGTCGAAGCACGCCTGAGCGATCTGCATGCGCAGTTCAACCGCGACGCGTTGACCGCCCGCGATGCCAACGGCAAAGAGATCGAAATCAGCCTGGGCAAAGTGGTTCACGCTTACCAGCCGAACGCCATGGGCACGATGACCAAGATCGGTTTCTACTTCGGCAAGGTCTGGGAGTTCCTCTCGGATGACCCGCGTGAAGCGAACACTGAAGGCGGGATCTTCCCGGCGATTTTCGGCACCGTGATGATGACTCTGATCATGGCAATGATCGTCACCCCGTTCGGCGTGCTGGCGGCGGTGTACCTGCGTGAATACGCCAAGCAGAACACCCTGACCCGAGTGATCCGCATCGCGGTGAACAACCTCGCCGGTGTGCCGGCGATCGTCTACGGCGTGTTCGGTCTGGGCTTCTTCGTCTACGTGCTGGGTGGATCGGTCGACCGTCTGTTCTTCCCTGAAGCGCTGCCGGCGCCGACGTTCGGCACACCGGGTTTGCTCTGGGCTTCGTTGACTCTGGCGCTGCTGGCGGTGCCGGTGGTGATCGTGGCGACCGAGGAAGGTCTGGCGCGTATCCCGCGTACCGTCCGTGAAGGCTCGCTGGCACTGGGCGCGACCAAGGCCGAGACGCTGTGGAAGATCGTCCTGCCAATGGCCAGCCCGGCCATGATGACCGGCATGATCCTCGCCGTGGCTCGCGCCGCCGGTGAAGTGGCGCCGCTGATGCTGGTGGGTGTAGTGAAACTGGCACCGTCGCTGCCAGTGGACGGCAATTACCCGTACCTGCACCTGGACCAGAAGATCATGCACCTGGGCTTCCACATCTATGACGTCGGCTTCCAGAGCCCGAACGTCGAAGCGGCACGGCCGTTGGTGTACGCCACGGCGTTGCTGCTGGTGCTGGTGATCGCCACGTTGAACCTGTCGGCAGTGTGGATTCGTAACCACCTGCGCGAAAAATACAAAGCACTGGACAGCTGATTTTGCAGCACTGATTTCTATGTGGGAGCGAGCCTGCTCGCGAAGGCATCACCGCGGTTTCATAGACAAACCGCAGCGCCTGAATCGCCAGCAGGCTGGCTCCCACAAAAACCGAACCGAATTTGTTAGCACAGGGAGCCTCCCATGCAGCACGAAACACATACCCACGGCATCAACATGTCGGCCCTGGGTCGCGACAAGCAGAGCCTGAGCCTCGAGCAGGAAACGGTGGCCATTGAAGTCCCGGGCCTGAGCCTGTTCTACGGTGAGAAGCAGGCGCTGTTCGACGTCAGCATGAACATCCCGAAACAGCGCGTGACCGCGTTCATCGGCCCGTCCGGCTGCGGCAAGTCCACGCTGCTGCGCACCTTCAACCGCATGAACGACCTGGTGGACGGCTGCCGTGTCGAAGGTGCGATCAACCTGTACGGCAACAACATCTACCGCAAGGGTGAAGACGTCGCCGAATTGCGTCGCCGCGTGGGCATGGTGTTCCAGAAGCCCAACCCGTTCCCCAAGACCATCTACGAAAACGTGGTCTACGGTTTGCGCATTCAAGGCATCAACAAGAAGCGCATCCTCGACGAAGCCGTCGAGTGGGCGCTGAAAGGCGCGGCGCTGTGGGATGAGGTCAAAGACCGTCTGCATGACTCGGCACTCGGCCTGTCCGGTGGTCAGCAGCAGCGTCTGGTGATTGCCCGCACCATCGCGGTTGAGCCGGAAGTGTTGCTGCTCGACGAGCCGTGCTCGGCCCTCGACCCGATCTCGACCCTGAAAGTCGAAGAGCTGATCTACGAGCTGAAGTCCAAGTTCACCATCGTCATCGTGACCCACAACATGCAGCAGGCCGCGCGGGTTTCCGACTACACGGCGTTCATGTACATGGGCAAACTGGTGGAATTCGGCGACACCGACACCCTGTTCACCAATCCGGCGAAGAAGCAGACCGAAGACTACATCACCGGTCGTTACGGCTAGCAGATGGCGGTTGCTCACAGAAATTGACGCTGCGGCCCGCCGCACCTTACCGGACGCTCCAAGGACGCCACCATGATTAGTAAAGAAGGCCTTACCCACCACATCTCCGCGCAGTTCAACGCTGAACTGGAAGAAGTGCGCAGCCACCTGCTGGCCATGGGCGGGCTGGTCGAGAAGCAGGTCAACGACGCGGTCACCGCACTGATCGAGGCCGACTCCGGCCTGGCTCAGCAGGTGCGCGAGATCGACGACCAGATCAATCAGATGGAACGCAACATCGACGAAGAATGCCTGCGCATTCTCGCCCGTCGGCAGCCGGCGGCGTCCGACCTGCGTCTGATCATCAGCATTTCCAAGTCGGTGATCGATCTGGAGCGCATCGGCGACGAAGCGACCAAGATTGCCCGCCGCGCCATCCAGCTGTGCGAAGAAGGCGAAGCGCCGCGCGGCTATGTCGAAGTGCGTCATATCGGCGACCAGGTGCGCAACATGGTGCGCGATGCGCTGGACGCGTTTGCCCGCTTCGACGCCGATCTGGCCCTGTCGGTGGCGCAATACGACAAGGTCATCGACCGCGAATACAAGACCGCGCTGCGTGAGCTGGCCACCTACATGATGGAAGACCCGCGCTCTATTTCGCGGGTTTTGAGCATCATCTGGGTGCTGCGTTCGCTGGAGCGTATCGGCGACCACGCGCGCAACATCTCGGAGTTGGTGATCTACCTGGTACGCGGCACCGATGTGCGGCACCTGGGCCTCAAACGCATGAAAGAAGAAGTTCAAGGCACAAGCGGCGAAACCGCTAATGTTCCGGGCGATGCTGACGATAAGTAAGATTGCCTGAGAAAAGCGCCCGGCCCTTTGGCCGGGCGTTTTTGTTTATGGCGCTTGAGCAGAGAATCGAATTAAAAAGCAGCACCCGCGAACGAAAAGTCCCGGCGTGACTGAAGATTGTTGGCAATGTGCCATCAGCAAAGCGTTATGCTTGCCGGGATTTTTATAGGGGTGTTGGATGAGCAAGATCAGTGTGTTGGTCGTGGACGACGCTTCGTTCATTCGCGACCTGGTGAAAAAGTGCCTGCGTAATTACTTCCCGGGGATCCGCACCGAGGATGCCATCAACGGCAAAAAGGCTCAGGCCATGTTGGCCAAGGAAGCATTCGACCTGGTGCTGTGCGACTGGGAAATGCCGGAAATGTCCGGTCTTGAACTGCTGACCTGGTGCCGCGAGCAGGACAATCTCAAGACCATGCCATTCATCATGGTCACCAGCCGTGGTGATAAAGAGAACGTGGTGCAGGCGATTCAGGCCGGCGTTTCCGGCTACGTCAGCAAGCCGTTCACCAACGAGCAACTGCTGACCAAGGTCAAGCAGGCGCTGAACAAGGTCGGCAAGCTCGACACCCTGATGAACAGCGCGCCGACCAAGATGAATTCGGCATTCGGCAACGATTCCCTGAGCGCGTTGACCGGTGGCAAGCCTGCAGTGGTCGGTGCTGCGCCGGCCGCTGCGGCGGCCAATCCGTTCGCCAAGCCTGCCGCTGCGGCGGCACCTGCTGCGGCGCCGTCCCGCGGCTTGCTCAACAGCCCGCCAGTCCAGGCTCCGGCCGCCTCCAAAGCCCCGGCCGGAGGTCGTGGCCAGGGCCAGTTGCGCCTGCCGGGCGGCACCCCAGCAATGCGTGATCAAGGCCCTGAGCATCAAGGAAGCGCTGTTGGTGGTGAAACGCACCGAGACCCTGCCGCAGATTCTCGACAGCGCCGTGCTCGATCTGGAGCAGGGCGACAACGCCGAAATCGCCCGCCTCAACGGCTACCTGCACGCCATCGTTGCCCACGAACAGAAAGCCGACAGCGACTGGCTGCAACTGACATTCCGTTTCGTCGACCAGGATGCGCAGAAGCTCGACTACATCTCGCGCCTGATCGCCCGCGGTACGGCGCAGAAGCACTTCGTCCCGGGCGCGTAAGCGGCGTCTGTGAAAAGATCGCAACCTGCGGCAGCTCCTACATTGGAAYKCTCGTAGGAGCTGCCGAAGGCTGCGATCTTTTGATGTTCAGGCCGGGGACATTTCCTGGGCCAGGCCAAGAAATGCCGCCGGCAACCGCGCACCCTTGCGCTCCTTGAGGCAATAGAGGTACTCGGGAATCTGCGGCGCATTCTCGATGGTCAGCACGCGCAACTGCGGATCATGCGGCACTTCCTGGCGGGCGATGATGCTGATGCCGATATTGCGCAGCACCGCCTCGCGGATCGACTCACGGCTGCCGATCTCCAGCAACGGCCCGAAACTGACCCCGGCGCTTTCCAGCAACTCTTCGGTCAAACGGCGGGTGGTCGAACCGGACTCGCGCATCAGCAAGGTATGACCGGCCAAAGCACTCAACGCTACATGCTCCTGCGCCGCCAGCGGATGGTTGCGATGCACCGCCAGCACCAGCGGATCGCTACCCAATACCCGGCGAATCAACCGCGCATCCTCGAGCAACTGCGACGACGCCGCGACATCGACGCGGTAATCCTCCAGCGCTTCGAGCACCTGCTGCGAGTTGCCGATTTCCACCGACACTTCCACCTGCGGCAGGCGCTCGCGGAAGGTCTTCACCAGATCGAGGATGTAATACGGCGCAGTGGCAGCAATGCGCAACGTGCCCTGCACCTGACCGCTGTTGCGCAGGAAGAACTCGATGTCGGCCTCCTGCTGCAACAGCGCCCTGACCATCGGCAGCAGTCGCGCGCCTTCGTCACTGACACTCAGGCGGCGACCGCCACGGTAGAACAGCTCCACCGAATACTGACTTTCCAGATTACGGATCTGCGTGGTCACGGTGGGTTGGCTGAGGCCGAGCTTTTTCGCCGCCAGCGTCATGCTGCCCAGGCGGGCGACCATATAAAACGCTTTCAGCTCGGCACTCAGCACAACCATCCCTCATCGTTTATTTGCGCAGCAGGCGCAAACCGTTGAACACCACCAGCAGGCTCACGCCCATGTCGGCAAACACCGCCATCCACATGGTGGCGAGTCCGGCGAAGGTTACCCCAAGAAATATAGCCTTGATCACCAGGGCCAACGCGATGTTCTGTTTCAGGATGCTCGCGGTGTCGCGCGACAGGCTGATGAACGCGGGGATCTTGCGCAGATCGTCGTCCATCAGGGCGACATCAGCGGTTTCAATCGCGGTGTCGGTACCAGCCGCCGCCATGGCGAAACCAATCTCGGCCCGCGCCAATGCCGGGGCGTCGTTGATACCGTCGCCGACCATGCCCACTCGATGACCCTGTGCATAAAGTGCTTCGATGGCTTGCAGCTTGTCGGTCGGTAGCAAGTCGCCCTTTGCCTGGTCGATGCCGACCTGCGCCGCAATGGCCTGCGCGGTGTGTACGTTGTCGCCGGTGAGCATCAACGTTTTCACGCCCAGGGCATGCAACTGGCGGATCGCTTCGCGGCTGGATTCCTTGACCGTATCAGCCACGGGCGAACAGCGCCAGCGGACCAGAACTGTCGAGCAGCAACACTACGGACTTGCCCTGTTTCTCCAGCGCAAACAGCTTCTCTTCCAGTTGCGGCGAGCACAGGCCAAGCTCTTCGACCAGACGGTGGTTGCCCAGGTGATAAGTCTGACCGTTGACCTGGCCTTTCACGCCGCGACCGGCCAGCGCTTCAAAGTTATCCACACTGAGCACGGCGAGGTTTTTATCCACAGCCGCATTGGCGATGGCCAGCGACACCGGATGATCGGAACGCCCCGCCAGTGCGGCAGCGATTGCCGGAGCAGTGGCGTCGGCGGTCGGATCGAGCGACAGGTAATCGGTCTGCACCGGTTTGCCGTGAGTGATGGTGCCGGTCTTGTCCAGCGCCAGATAGTCGAGCTTGAAACCGCCCTCTAGGTACACGCCGCCCTTGACCAGAATCCCTTTGCGCGCCGCCGCCGCGAGGCCGCTGACGATGGTCACCGGGGTGGAGATCACTAGTGCGCACGGGCAGGCCACCACCAGCAACACCAGCGCGCGGTAGATCCAGTCGAACCACACCGCGCCCATGAACAGCGGCGGAATGATCGCCACGGCCAGCGCCAGCACGAACACCACCGGGGTGTAGATTTTCGAGAATTGATCGACGAAGCGCTGCGTCGGCGCCCGCGCACCCTGCGCCTGCTCGACGGCGTGGATGATCCGCGCCAGGGTCGAGTTGTTCGCCGCCGCAGTCACCGTGTATTCCAGCGAGCCGGCCTGGTTGATGGTGCCGGCAAAGACTTTATCGCCGATGGTTTTCTCCACCGGCAGGCTTTCGCCGGTGATCGGCGCCTGATCGATGGTGGAACTGCCGCTGACCACTTCACCGTCCAGGGCGATGCGCTCACCGGGTTTTACCCGCACGCGGGCGCCGAGTTCGACGCTTTTAACCTCTTGTTCGACCCAGTTGCCATCGGCCTGCTGCACCGTGGCCTGTTCCGGGGTCATCTGCATCAGGCCGCTGATGGCGTTGCGCGCGCGATCCAGCGAGCGCGCCTCAATCAGTTCGGCCACGGTAAACAGGAACATCACCATCGCCGCTTCCGGCCACTGCCCGATCAACACCGCACCGGTCACCGCGATGCTCATCAGCGCGTTGATGTTGAGGTTGCGGTTCTTCAGGGCGATCCAACCCTTTTTATAGGTGGTCAGGCCGCCGCTGAGGATCGACACCAGCGCAATGATCGCCACCACCCAGGTCGGCGCAGCGTTGGTGAAGTGGATCACTTCCGCTGCCAGCGCGCCGACGCCGGACAACGCCAAGGGCCACCAGTGCTTTTTCACTGGCGCTGGGGCTGGGGCTTCGACGCCCGCCTCCAAAGGTTCGGCGTGCATGCCCAGCGAGGTGATCGCCTCGGTAATCGGCGCGGTGTCAGGCAGATTGTGGGTCACGCCGAGCACGCGGTTGATCAGGTTGAATTCCAGCTGCTGCACGCCAGCGAGTTTGCCGAGTTTGTTCTGGATCAGCGTCTGCTCGGTCGGGCAGTCCATCGCTTCGATGCGGAAACTGCTCAACCGGGCGTCAGCGCTGGTATTTTCGCTCAGTTGCACCAACGCAGGCGCAGCCGCTGTCGACGAGCAGCAAGAATCTTCGTGCGAATGAACCGGTGCCGGTGCTGCGGCTTTCGACCCGCAGCAGGAATCGCCGCCATGTTCGTGCTTATGCACAGGCTGCAATTTATGGCTGTGGCTATGATCGTGCCCGTCGCCGGGCTTGTGGGTGTGCTGGGAATCGCTCATTGGTCGCGTCCATGAAGGTGCCTGTTGCCAAGTAAAGACCCTGTAGCCACTATAGGGTCAAGCACCCATTTGGAGATGGCCGTCATGAAGATCGGAGAACTGGCGAAACTCACCGACTGCGCGGTGGAAACCATCCGCTACTACGAGCGGGAACACCTGCTGCCGGAACCGGCCCGCAGCGATGGCAACTACCGCGTCTACACCCAGGCCCACGCCGAACGCCTGACGTTCATCCGCAACTGCCGCACCCTCGACATGACCCTCGAAGAAATCCGCAGCCTGCTGGCCATGCGTGACAGCCCGCAGGATCAGTGTGCAAGCGTCAATACACTGATCGACGAGCACATCCAGCATGTGAAAGCGCGGATTGATGGCTTGCTGGCGTTGCAGACACAACTGCTCGACCTGCGCCAACGCTGTGGCGAAGGGCCGGGGGGCGGATCAGTGCGGGATCCTGCAGCGGTTGGAGGTCAGCGGCGGGGTTGTGGCGGCGGAGGTTGAGCATTCGCACGTGGGCAGAAGCCACGGCCACTAAGTCACCTGTCTCCTGTCACCACACTGATCAGATCAGTTTGAACTCCAGTATGCCTTGGGGGCCCATACCGTAACTGATCCCCGGGACCATTCCAGCACCTAGAAAGAAGCCGCCGTACAGAAAAATCGACTCTCCACGAAACCCTTGATACACACTTGGCTCAATGCGGAACTGGACAGGTGATTCCGGAGTGACTGTCAATTTGCGTTGATAGTCTCTCCAGTTCTGTGCGCCGGGTCCGCCCTGAAGGTCACTGCGCACATAAATTTCAATGGCGTTATTGGTTCGCAAGTTCGAGACCTTCGGAACAGTAAGAATCAGGCCATTTGGATACTTATCAATCTCCAGCTGGCCATTCGATACGCCCTCGATGGAAATCTGCCCGGTTTGAACCAGTGGCAAAACGAAGTCGACGAACAGAGACGGCGAAGTCAAAGCTTCTCCGTTTCTTGTGATTACATAGAAGATTTCGACCCTTTTTCCTTCGAGCTCAAGTGCTTCAGCGTCGGAAAAAGGAAAACGCAAATCGGTGAATTCTTCGACTGTCTGAGAGGGTAACCGGAAGCTTTCTCCGCTGGCCTCAAGCACCTGCCCTTGCACCCGCACTTGATCGCCGATCTGAAAGTCCTGATTGTTTACAGACACCTGATAAAACAGCGAATTAACAAAAATCGGGGCGCCCCGAAGCAATTCACCAGGTATCACGCAACCCCAAGGTGCAATGGAAGGTAAGAAATGAATGAGCCCCGAACTACTCTCGCAGCCAACAGACGGCGCTCCGGACAATTGAACGCTTGAGCTCTGCGCGGTAAAACCCGCTGCGCGCTCCGAAAACCCGCCGGGTGGACCGATTGTATTGCGTGACATAGCGAAGCTCCAAAAAGAAAGGGCATTTGCCGACCTGGCCGATTGGCAGTGGTCAGTCAAACACCCTTTCATCTATTCGCCACCTGTCAGAGTTGACAGTCTGTTAGATTCTTTTGCAATCAGGCAAAGCCATGACTGCAACAGAATCAGACCGCCATCGGCGCGGTCATCGGCGCATGGTGCTCATAGCCTTCCAGCGAGAAGTCGCTCGGCTCCACCAACTCCAGCCACTCCGGCTGGTACACACCGGTCTTGGCAAACTCCGGCACGCGGTCGGAGATTTTCAGTTTTGGCATGGCGAACGGCTCGCGCTTGAGCTGTTCGTTGAGCATGTCCAGGTGGTTTTCGTAGACGTGTGCATCACCGATGAAATAGGTGAACCAGCGCGGCGTGTAACCGGTCAGGCGCCCGATCAGGCTCAGCAGCGCGGCGCCTTCGGTGAGGTTGAACGGCGTGCCCAGACCCAGGTCATTGGAGCGGATGTACAGGGTCAGAGAGATTTCCTTGGTCTCGACGTTCGGGTGGAACTGGTACAGCAGATGGCACGGCGGCAGGGCCATTTCATCGAGCTGGGCGCAGTTCCAGCCGTGGAACAGAATGCGGCGGCTGCCCGGGTCCTTGATGATCGTGTCGACACACTGGCGCACCTGATCGATGGCTTTGTACAGCACCACGTAGGCCTGGCCGTCTTCTTCACCCTGGGCGATCTGCTTGTAGCCGTTGCTCAGGGTTTGTTCGATAGCGGCGGTGTTGCTCAGCGGGATCTGCTTGTACGCCGGCCACTTGCGCCATTGCACACCGTAGATTTCGCCGAGGTCGTCTTCGCCCTGACGGAACGGGTTGGCCAGCCACTGCGCGTTTTCGTTGGCGTTCTGGTCCCAGACCTTGCAGCCCAGCGCACGGAATTCAGCGGCGTTGTTCACGCCACGCAGAAAACCGCACATCTCGCCGATGGCCGATTTGAAGGCCATCTTGCGGGTGGTGATCGCCGGGAAACCTTCCTGCAGATCGAAACGCAGCATCGCACCCGGGAAACTGATGGTGTTGATGCCGGTGCGGTTGGCCTGTTTGGTGCCGTTCGCAATGACGTGCGAGACCAGTTCGAGATATTGCTTCATGAGTTACCTGTGTCCTTTGAGCCCCGGCGTCGCGCGCCGGGGTTCGTAGTTTAAGCGGTCGGCGCGAGCGGCGCCGCCGGCGCACGACGATAGGCCAGCCAGATCAGGAACAGCCCGCCGACGATCATCGGCACGCACAGCACCTGACCCATGGTCAGCCAGTTCCAGGCCAGGTAGCCCAGTTGCGCGTCCGGGACGCGGACGAACTCGACGATGAAACGGAAGATGCCGTAGAACAGCGCAAACATGCCCGATACCGCCATGGTCGGACGCGGTTTACGCGAGAACAGCCACAGGATCAGGAACAGCGCGACGCCTTCGAGCGCGAACTGATACAGCTGCGACGGGTGACGCGGCAGCTGCGCCGGATCGCTGAACGGCGGGAAGATCATCGCCCACGGCACGTCGGTCGGCTTGCCCCACAGCTCGGCGTTGATGAAGTTGCCGATACGCCCGGCGCCCAGACCGATCGGCACCATCGGCGCAACGAAGTCCATCAGCTGGAAGAAGGTCTTGCCGTTACGCTTGCCGAACCACAGCGCGGCGAGCATCACCCCGATGAAGCCGCCGTGGAACGACATGCCACCCTTCCACACTTCGAAAATCAGCGTCGGGTTGGCGATGTAGGCACTCAGGTCATAGAACAGCACGTAACCCAGACGTCCACCGACAATCACCCCCATCGACAGCCAGAACACCAGATCGGAGAGCTTCTCCTTGGTCCAGGTCGGGTCGAAACGGTTGAGCCGGCTCGACGCCAGCAGCCATGCGCCGCCGATGCCGACGAGGTACATCAGGCCGTACCAGTGGATTTTCAGCGGACCGATGGCCAGGGCCACCGGGTCGATCTGCGGGTAAGGCAGCATTGCGACTCCTCGTTAGAGTTGAAACCAAAATTCCCGGGCGACGCTGCCACCTCAGGATTAAGCCAGGATTGCGGCCTGCTCTGAACCAGAGGCTCAGAGCAGGAAATTCAGACCCACGCAGAACAGCAAAGCGGCGAACAGCCGTTTCAGCAAGCGCGGCGACAACTTGTGCGCCAGACGCGCGCCGAGACGGGCGAACACCATGCTGGTCAGGGCAATGCCCAGCAGCGCCGGCAAATAAACAAAACCGAGACTATGCGGCGGCAACAACGGATCATGCCAGCCCAGAATCATGAAACTTAAGGCACTGGCCAGCGCAATCGGCAGGCCACAAGCCGACGACGTCGCTACGGCTTGCTGCATCGGCACGCTGCGCCAGGTCAGGAACGGCACGGTCAGCGAGCCGCCGCCGATCCCGAAAATCGCCGAGGCCCAGCCAATCACACTGCCGGCCACGGTCAGACCGAGTTTGCCCGGCACCGTTCGACTGGCCTTGGGTTTGACCTCCAGCGCCAGTTGCACGGCAATCACCAAGGCGAACACGCCGATGATCTTCTGCAGGTTCGGCCCGGAAATCGCCTCGGCGGTCAGCGCCCCAAAACCGGCGCCGAGCAGAATGCCCACGGTCATCCACATGAAGATCGGCCAGCGCACCGCACCACGTCGATGGTGTTCACGCACGGCATTGACCGAAGTGAAGATGATGGTCGCCAGCGATGTCCCTACCGCCAGATGCGTGAGGATCGACTGATCGAATCCCTGCAAGGTAAAACTGAACACCAGCACCGGGACAATAATGATCCCGCCGCCCACCCCGAACAGCCCGGCCAGCACGCCCGCACAGGCGCCCAACGCCAGATAGAGCAGAAATTCCATGACCGTCTCCCAGACGCATCCCCAAAACCGGAGCGGCATGGTAACGGATGCATGCCCTTTGGCTCCACTTGCGATGGATGCACGGACGCCGACTGCGTAGAGTGAGCAGAAAACACACAAGGACCACCTTATGTGCCTGATCGTTTTCGCCTGGCGTCCGGGCCATGCCCAGCCGCTGATCGTCGCGGCCAACCGTGACGAGTTCTACGCCCGCCCGAGCCTGCCGCTGGCGCCATGGGCCGATGCGCCGCACGTGCACGCCGGGCGCGATCTTGAGGCGGGCGGGACCTGGCTGGGGATCGGCGCCAACGGACGCTTTGCCGCGCTGACCAATATCCGCGATCCACACCAGCCTCCGGCGCGTAAATCAAGGGGCGAGCTGGTGGCGCGGTTTCTCACCGGTGATGCTTCGATTGATGATTATTTAAGCGATGTGGTCGCGCGCTCGCCGGAGTACGCCGGGTTCAACCTGCTGCTGGGCAATCCCAATGAGCTGTGGCACTTCAATGCGCGGACGTCGGGACCGGTGATGCTCGAACCCGGGGTTTACGGTCTGTCGAATGCCGGGCTGGATACGCCGTGGCCGAAGTTGCTCAAGGCCAAGGCTGCCCTGAGCGCGGTGCTGGACGATCCACAACCTGCGCGGTTGCTGGAGTTGCTGGGCGATGCGCAAACCGCACCGTTTGCCGAACTGCCGGATACCGGAGTCGGGCTGGCGACCGAATCACTGCTGTCGAGCGTGTTCATTGCCAGCCAGAGTTACGGGACGCGGGCGAGTACGGCGTTGATTGTGCAGGCGGACGGCACGCGGCGGATGATCGAGCGCAGTTTCGGGCCGTATGGCGGGCATTTGGGGGAGGTGGAGATCAATACCTGAAAGTGAGCAACCATTGTGGCGAGGGAGCTTGCTCCCGCTCGGGTGCGAAGCAGCCGCAACCCAGCCAATGCGATCTCTCAGAAGAATCTCATTGACCGAATTGGGAGCGCTCCGCACTCCAGCGGGAGCAAGCTCCCTCGCCACAGGGCCATCAGCCTTTTAAAGGGCCTTGTTGACCGCCGGCGGATTCATCTTCGACAAGCCGAGATTCTTCAGCGCCAGTTGCAGCGAGCTGTGGATAACCTGCGGGTTGTCGATGGTCATCAGCTCGGCCAGCAGATCCTTGGCCTTGCTCAGGTTGATCTGACGCAGCATCCACTTCACTTTCGGCAGGTTGGTGGCGTTCATCGACAGGCTGTCGAAGCCCATCGCCATCAACAGCACCGCCGCTGCCGGATCACCGGCCATTTCGCCGCAGATGCTCACCGGCTTGCCCTCGGCATGCGCGTCGCGCACCACAGTCTGCAGGGCTTGCAGCACCGCCGGGTGCAGGTAGTCGTAGAGATCGGCCACTCGCGGGTTGTTGCGGTCGACCGCCAGCAGGTACTGGGTCAGGTCGTTGGAGCCGACCGACAGGAAGTCCACCTGGCGCGCCAGTTCCCTGGTCTGATACACCGCCGCCGGAATCTCGATCATCACCCCGATCGGCGGCATCGGCACGTCGGTGCCTTCGTCGCGCACTTCGCCCCAGGCACGGTGGATCAGGTGCAGGGCTTCTTCGAGTTCGTGAGTGCCGGAGATCATCGGCAGCAGGATCCGCAGGTTGTTCAGGCCTTCGCTGGCCTTGAGCATCGCACGGGTCTGCACCAGGAAGATTTCCGGGTGGTCGAGGGTCACGCGAATCCCGCGCCAGCCGAGGAACGGGTTGTCTTCCTTGATCGGGAAGTACGACAGCGACTTGTCGCCGCCGATGTCCAGGCTGCGCATGGTCACCGGTTGCGGGTGGAACGCGGCGAGCTGCTCGCGGTAGATCGCCAGCTGCTCCTTCTCGCTCGGGAAGCGCTGGTTGATCATGAACGGCACTTCGGTGCGGTACAGGCCGACGCCCTCGGCGCCGCGCTTCTGCGCCCGCGCCACATCGGCCAGCAGACCGGTGTTGACCCACAACGGCATGCGGTGCCCGTCGAGGGTCACGCACGGCAGATCACGCAGGGTGTCGAGGCCCAGCGCCAGTTGTTTCTCTTCTTCAACCACCTCGGCGAACTGCTTGCGCAGGACGTCGCCGGGGTTGGTGTAGACCTCGCCACGGGTACCATCGACGATCACTTCGATGCCGTCGACCTTGGCGTACGGCAGATCGACCAGGCCCATTACCGTCGGAATGCCCATGGCCCGGGCCAGGATCGCGACGTGGGAGTTGCCCGAGCCGAGGACCGACACCAGACCGACCAGCGTGCCTTCCGGCACCTCGCCGAGCATGGCCGGCGTCAGTTCTTCGCTGACCAGAATGGTTTTTTCCGGGTAGACCAGGTTCTGCTGACGCTCTTCCTGCAGGTAAGCCAGCAGGCGCCGGCCGAGGTCTTTGACGTCCGACGCACGCTCGCGCAGGTAGGCGTCGTCCATCAGTTCGAAACGGTTGACGTGTTCAGTGACCACCTGACGCAACGCGCCCTGGGCCCACTGGCCGGTCTTGATCACGGTGGTGATTTCGCTGCCCAGCGAGGCATCGTCGAGCATCATCAGGTAGACGTCGAAGAGCGCGCGCTCTTCCGGACGCAGCTGGGTCGCAAGTTTGGCGGACAAGGCGCGCATGTCGGCGCGCACGCCTTCGATGGCGGTCTTGAACAGCGCCAGTTCGGCGTCGATGTCAGTGATGTGCTTGTCCGGCACCACGTCCAGATCCGCTGGCGGCAGCATGACCACCGCGGTACCCACCGCAGCACCTGGCGAACCCGGTACGCCGACGAACTTGGCTTCCTGAATGCCCTTGCCCTGACGGCCCAGACCACGGATCGAACCGGTGGCCTCGGCGTGGGCGATCACGCCGGCGAGCTGCGCGCTCATGGTCACGAGGAAGGCTTCTTCACCTTCATCGAACTGGCGGCGTTCTTTCTGCTGGATGACCAACACGCCGACGACGCGGCGGTGGTGAATGATCGGCGCCCCGAGGAAGGAGGCGTAGCGCTCCTCGCCGGTCTCGGCGAAGTAGCGGTAGCGCGGGTGATCCGCGGCGTTTTCGAGGTTCAGGGGTTCTTCACGCGTGCCGACCAGACCCACCAGACCTTCGTTGGGTGCCATGCTGACCTTGCCGATCGAGCGCTTGTTCAAGCCCTCGGTGGCCATCAGGACGAAGCGGTTGGTCTCGGGATCAAGCAGGTAGACCGAGCAGACCTGGCTGCCCATGGCCTCTTTGACGCGCAACACAATAATCCCCAACGCCGCCTTGAGATCCTTGGCGGAGTTAACTTCCTGGACGATCTTGCGCAGCGTATTGAGCATGGCTCGGGGTCGAACTCCGTCGTCAGTCGCGCGCTAAAAGGCGCGGGGCAAGCTCTTTGAGGGCGCGTCGATACACCTCGCGCTTGAATGTCACCACCTGGCCCAACGGATACCAATAACTGACCCAGCGCCAGCCATCGAACTCCGGTTTACCGGTCAAATCCATCCGCACCCGCTGCTCGTTGGAGATCAGGCGCAGGAGAAACCATTTCTGTTTCTGGCCGATGCACAGCGGTTGGCTGTGGGTACGCACCAGACGTTGCGGCAAACGATAGCGCAACCAGCCCCGGGTACAGGCCAGTATTTCAACATCTTCACGTTCCAGGCCAACTTCTTCGTTCAGCTCGCGGTACAAGGCGTCTTCCGGCGTCTCCTCGGGGTTGATTCCCCCTTGCGGAAACTGCCAGGCATCTTGATTGATACGGCGAGCCCATAGCACCTGGCCGGCGTCATTCGTCAGAATGATCCCGACATTGGGGCGGAAACCATCGGGGTCGATCACGGCAACAACCTCGCAAACGCATGTCGCCGCATTGTTCCACAAAGCTTGATAAGGCGGCAACGAAGGTTCCTACCTTATGTGCACTCTTGTGAAAAGACCGTATTCTTGTCGCCTTTTTACTGACTTTTCAGCGGGTAACTGCAATGCGCCTGGCTCTATTCGATTTGGACAACACCCTTCTGGGCGGCGACAGCGATCACGCCTGGGGCGACTATCTGTGCGAACGCGGCTTCCTCGATCCGGTGGCGTACAAGACGCGCAACGACGAGTTCTATCAGGATTACCTGGCCGGCCAGCTGGATAACGCCGCGTACCTGAACTTCTGCCTGGAGATTCTCGGTCGCACCGAAATGGCCGTGCTTGAGCAGTGGCATAACGATTACATGCGCGACTGCATTGAGCCGATCATGCTGCCCAAGGCGCTGGAGTTGCTGAAACAGCACCGTGACGCCGGTGACAAACTGGTGATCATCACTGCAACCAACCGCTTCGTCACCGCGCCGATTGCCGTGCGCCTGGGCGTTGAAACCCTGATCGCCACCGAGTGCGAGATGGTCGATGGCCGCTACACCGGGCGCAGCACCGACATTCCGTGCTTCCGCGAAGGCAAGGTCACGCGCCTGAATCGCTGGCTGGAGGAAACCGGGCATTCGCTGGATGACAGCTATTTCTACAGCGACTCGATGAATGACCTGCCGCTGCTGGAGCAGGTGGCGAACCCGGTGGCAGTGGATCCGGATCCGAATCTGCGGGCCGAAGCCGAGAAGCGGGGCTGGCCAGTCATTAGTCTGCGCGGCTGATATAGCTATCGCTGGCAAGCCAGCTCCCACAGGTTTTTCAGGTGGTCACACCATTTGTGTTCGCTACAGATCCTGTGGGAGC
>NZ_JABULD010000626.1:0-22658 GCF_014060985.1 Pseudomonas sp. MD195_PC81_125 | reverse complement strand
CTGTAGGAGCTGCCGCAGGCTGCGATCTTTTGATCTTGTCTTTTAAAAAGATCGCAGCCTCGTTTCACTCGACAGCTCCTACAGGGTTATGGGTTGCGGCTTAGAGCTGCGGGGTTTTGCGGAAACCCACGGCCAGGCGGTTCCAGCTGTTGATGGTGTTGATCGCCACGCTCAGGTCGACCATTTCCTTGGGCGTGAATTGCGCGGCGACGATGTCGTAGTCTTCGTCCGGGGCGTGGGTCAGGCTCAGTTGGGTCAGCGACTCGGTCCACAGCAGTGCAGCACGTTCGCGCTCGGTGAAGAATGGCGCTTCACGCCACGCGGTCACGGCGAACAGCCGGCGCGGGGTTTCGCCGCCCTTGATCGCGTCAGCGGTGTGCATGTCGATGCAGAACGCGCAGCCGTTGATCTGCGAAGCACGCAGCTTGACCAGCTCGATCAGGGTCTTTTCCAGCGGCAGTTTCGAGACCGCAGTTTCCAGAGCCATCATCGCTTTCAGGGCGTCTGGGGAAGCAGTGTAGAAATCGGTACGAGCTTTCATGGTGAGTTTCCGGGGGCCAGTGAATGTGTGACTAAGGTAGCCCCGCACCAACCCCGGACAAATAGCCAATCTCCCGGAAGACGAGTAGACCACCGCGTCACACGCGCTGGCGCAACCAGTGCAGGAACCCGGTTTTCGCCACCACGGTCGGCACGTCCTGGGTCAGAGTCTGAGCCTTGTGCAGGCGATAATCGAGCAAGGCTTTCATCGCCTCGTTGATGTCGTGGCGGGCATCCAGGCACGGCTTCAGGTAGGTCTTCTCGATGCGATACAGCGCGCAGAAGGTTTTCGCCGCGAAGGTCGCCGGTACTGAAGAATCGGACAGAATCCCGGCCTCGCCGATCACTTCGCCCGGCCCCATGCGCCCGGATTCGAACGGGCTGCCATGGCGGGTCAGGGTCACGCTGACCACGCCGGATTCGATGATGAACAAATGATCGCTGACCTCCCCGGCCTCGAGGATCGTTTCCCCGGCGCGGAAGGTTTGCAGGGTCATGTTCTGGCTGAAGGTGTCTTTCTCTTCCTGGCGCAGGGTGGAGAAAATCGGTGAGCTGTCGAGCAGCGCCCGTGGCCGCGAAAGGTTACCGGCAACGATTGGCTCGACACTCGACAACAGATTGACCC
The DNA here is from genome assembly GCF_014060985.1 of Pseudomonas sp. MD195_PC81_125. Classification (NCBI taxonomy): domain Bacteria; kingdom Pseudomonadati; phylum Pseudomonadota; class Gammaproteobacteria; order Pseudomonadales; family Pseudomonadaceae; genus Pseudomonas; species Pseudomonas sp. MD195_PC81_125. Next base: position 21,493 of record NZ_JABULD010000626.1, on the reverse strand, counting down.
CGGACGCCTGCAGATGCCGGTAAGCCAGATCGAACAGCTGATTGCGCACCGGACGTTTCTGGTCCATCGACGACACAAAGCCGCTGATTTCATATTCGACACCGGTGCTGCTGGCGCTTTTCAGTGCGACGCTCGGCGCGGGATTGTCCAGCAGCGGACGGCAGCCCTGCATCGCCCGCTCCAGCGCATCGATCACCGTATTGGGCCGGGCATGCGGGCTGACCTGGACACTGACGGCCAGGCCGAACATGTTGCTCGGCCGGCTAAAGTTGATGATCTTGGCCTTGGCCGCCAGCGAGTTGGGAATCACCGCCATGCTGCCCTGGCTGGTCTGCAGACGCGTAGCGCGCCAATCGATGTCGATGACCCGGCCTTCGGTGCCGTCGATGGAGATCCAGTCATCGATCTGATACGGCTTGGTAGTGTTGAGCACGATCCCGGAAAACACATCACTGAGGGTGCTCTGCAACGCCAGACCGACAATGATCGCCAAGGCCCCGGACGTCGCCAGCACGCCTTTGACCGGCAGATCGAGCACGTAGGCCAGAGCGGCGATAATGGCGATCAGGAAAATCACCGCCCCGAGCAGATCCTGCAACAGCCGCCCGGTGTGCCCGACCCGCTGCATCATCACCGCGCCGATCAACACGGTCAGGGTGCGCGCGCCGAACAGCCACCAGCCGATCTGCAACCCGGTCGCCGCCAGATGCAACGGCACATTGTCCGCCCACGGCGCCGGCTCCATCGGGTTGAGGCCTTCGTTGAACAGCACCGCGCTGAACAGGCTGAAAATCAGCACCCGCACCAGCAGCTTCCACTCGCTGCCACGGGCACTGATCAGGCGCCACAGGCCCAGATCGAGCAGGATCAGAATCAACGCGCAAAACAACGGATGTTCGGTCAAAAAAGACAACATCAAAGCACTCCGACAGGGCCCAGTCGCGAGAAGATCGCACAGATTGGGCAAGTGTAGGAGTAATTGATTTCAGAGACAGAACACCCGCGCAAAAACACCAAAAACCAATGGGGAGCGGGCTTGCTCGCGAAGGCGGTGGATCAGTCAGACACGCATCGACTGTAAGTCCGCTTTCGCGAGCAAGCCCGCTCCCACAGGGATGAAATTTACCCGTGCATTTGGCCAAAACGCCCGGACTGGAAGTCGGCGAATGCCTGATGAATTTCCTGCTCGGTGTTCATCACGAACGGGCCATGGCCGACAATCGGTTCGTCGATCGGCTCGCCGCTGAGCAGCAGCACCACGGCGTCTTCACCGGCCTCAAGGGTCAACTGACGCCCCTCACGTTCAAACAGCACCAATTGCCCGACACCCGCCGTTTGCGCACCGTTGATCTGCACCGACCCTTTCAACAGCACCAGCGCAGTGTTGCGCCCTTCGTGCAGATCCAGGCTCAGCAACTTGCCGGCATTGAGCCGCAGGTCCCAGACGTCGATCGGCGTGAACGTGCGCGACGGGCCTTTATGCCCCTCGAACTCACCAGCGATCAGCCGCAGGCTGCCGGCGTCGTTCTTCAGCGCGATATTCGGAATATCGCCGTCGAGTATGGTCTGGTAGCCGGGCGCGGCCATTTTGTCCTTGGCCGGCAGGTTGACCCACAGCTGCACCATTTCCAGATTGCCGCCGGTTCTGGCGAAATCATCCGAGTGAAACTCTTCATGCAGGATCCCGGACGCAGCCGTCATCCACTGCACGTCGCCCGGGCCGATGGTGCCGCCGCTGCCGGTGGAGTCACGGTGCTGCACCTCGCCGTCGTAGACGATGGTCACGGTTTCAAAACCACGATGCGGATGCTGGCCAACACCGCGGCGCTCGGTGGTCGGGGTGAATTGCGCGGGTCCTGCGTGATCGAGCAGCAGGAACGGGCTGATGTGCTTGCCCAGGTTGTCGTAGGAAAACAGGGTGCGCACCGGGAAACCATCGCCGACCCAATGGCCGCGAGGGCTGGTGTAGATACCGATGATGTTTTTCATGGTTGCCTCCAGAAAAGTGGGTGACGCAATGGATTAAGCTTAAATCCATGACGGTCGGAGGACTAGACCGCAAAAATCAGCTTAAGTGTTCCATCTGCAGGACAGTAGTGCACCTTTCGCGAGCAATTCACAACCCCCTGTAGGAGCTGCGGCACGCTGCGATCTTTTGATCTTGTTGTTTAAAATCAAAAGATCGCAGCGTGCCGCAGCGCCTGCAAGATTCGTGACTTCTGCTCAACAGTGCTTTGCCCCACCAGCGGTTTTTCTCAAGGACGCAGACGCGGATACTCCCGCCCATTCTCACTGCAACCCTGGAGTCATCAATGTCTGTTCCCGCTTTTGGTCTGGGTACGTTTCGCCTGCAAGGCCAGGTGGTCATCGATTCGGTGCGCAATGCGCTGGATCTCGGTTACCGCGTCATCGACACCGCGCAGATCTACGAGAACGAAGCCGAGGTCGGTCAAGCCATCGCCGCCAGCGGCATTGCTCGCCAGGATCTGTTCATCACCAGCAAGATCTGGATCGCCAACTTCGCCAGGGATCGCTTGATCGACAGCCTCAAGGAAAGCCTGGGCAAGCTGCAGACCGACTACCTCGACCTGACGCTGATCCACTGGCCATCGCCGGAAGATCAAGTGCCGGTCGCCGAGTTCATGGGCGCACTGCTCGAAGCCAAACGTCTGGGCCTGACCCGGCAGATCGGCGTTTCCAACTTCACCATCGAGCTGATGCAACAGGCGATTGCAGCGGTCGGCGCAGACAACATCGCCACCAACCAGATCGAACTGCACCCGTACCTGCAAAACCGCAAAGTGGTCGAGTTCGCGCAAAGCCAAGGCATCCAGATCACCTCGTACATGACCCTGGCCTATGGCGAAGTGCTCAAGGACCCGCTGATCCAGCAGATCGCCACACGCCTACAAGCGACCCCGGCGCAAGTCACTCTGGCCTGGGCGATGCAACAGGGCTACGCGGTGATTCCATCGTCGACCCGTCGCGCCAATCTGCAAAGTAACCTCGGTGCTACGGCGCTGACCCTGAGCGACGCCGACATGGCGTTGATTGCCACGCTGGAGCGCGGCCAGCGCCTGACCAGCCCGAAAGGCATTGCCCCGCAGTGGGACTGATCGTTCAGGCCTGAAGGCGCTGCGCGAGACTGAGCATGGCCTCGCGCAGCACCTCGACCGAGCGCTCGACCACTTGGGCTTCGGCGTCTCGGCAGACCTGCTCAAGGTCCGCACAGGCTGCCGCCACTCGCGCGGCACCGACCATCTGCGCGCCGCCCTTGATGTGATGCGCCAGCGTGCCCAATTCGCTCAGGTCGCGGGGCCGGCGTGCGGCGTCCAGCCGTTGCAGATCGTCCTGCAGACTGCACAAGACTTGCTCTCGCAAACGTTGCATCAGCGCATGATCGTCACCGGCCATTTGCTCCAGCGCGCTCAGGTCGAGTTCGGTCAAGGGCAGTGGCGGCTTTGGCTCGCCTGCATTTTCGCTGTGTCCGGCGCCCTGCAATGCCAGCGCCAGATCAGCCAGGCGGATCGGTTTGAACAGGCAGTCATCCATACCGGCCTCAAGACACCGCGCCTTTTCCTCGATCTGCGCATTGGCGGTAAAGCCGAGAATCAGACACCGTGCCCGGCCGCTCGCCGCCTCTTCGCCACGGATGGCCCGCGCGAGTTCGTAGCCGTTGCGCCGGGGCATGTTGCAGTCGGTGATCAGCACGTCAAACGCATGTGCCCGCCAGCGTTGCAGCCCCTGTTCACCGTCTTCGATATCGACGGTGCGGTGGCCGAGCTCACTCAACTGCCAACAGAGCAGCAGCCGGTTGACCGGATGGTCATCCACCACCAGCACGCTCAGCGAGCGCGCCGGGGTGTCCGCCACCGCAGTGCTTGCAACCTCGGCGGCACGCGCGGTCAGGGCTTGCAATTGCAGTTTGACCTCGACCCGCGTTCCATGCCCCGGCTGGCTGTCGAGGTGCAACGTTCCGCCCATCATTTCGCAGAGCTCACGGCTGATCACCAAGCCCAGCCCCGAGCCACTGCGCGCGGACTGCCCGGCGTTGCCAGCCTGTACAAACGGGCTGAACAGGCGCTGGCGGTCATGCTCACTGATGCCCATGCCACTGTCTTCGATCACTACCGTCACGCCCACGCTTGCGAGCGGCATCGCGTGCACTGACAGCCGCACGCTGACCTCGCCTTGCTCGGTGAACTTGATCGCATTGCTCAACAGGTTCGACAGCACTTGCTTGAAGCGCACCGGATCAATCAACACGTCAACATCGCTGCCCGCCCCCAGCTCGATGTGCCATAACAGGCACTTTTGTCGCGCCAGCCCTTCGAATACCCGGCACACCGAAGCCACCAGTTCGCGCAGGTTGGCCCGCTGCGGCGCGAGGGACAACTGCCCGGATTCGATGCGCGCGATATCGAGAATGTCGCCGATCAGCGCAAGCAGTTGCTGACCGGCGCCCGACGCAACCTGAATCGCCAACCGGTCAGTGACACCCTCCTCGGCACGTTTGAGCGCCAATTCGAGCATGCCGATCAACGCGTTCATCGGCGTGCGGATTTCATGGCTCATGGTCGCCAGGAAAGTCGTCTTGGCGCGGTTGGCATCGTCAGCCGCCTCCTTGGCTTGCTGCAACTGATGCAACCATTGCTGACGCTGACGTAACTGCCGGCGCTGAAAACCGATCCAGCCAATGCCAGCACCAGCAACCCCGCCGCGGCTGACAAACCCCAGAACAATCTCCGCGGCGGTGGCGCACCCAATAGCTCTCCTCCACCACCACATCATGCTCCAGCGCTCGACCAACTCGTCCATCTGCTGAGGCGCGATGCTCAGCAGTGCCTTGTTCAGCAATGTGTGCAGCGCCGTGGCCTGCGGTGCGGTCGCCAACGCGATGCGTGCCGGTTGATCGCCAACGGTGTTGGTGATGCGCAAACGCTCGCGGTACTGGCGGGCAAGCAGAAAGCGCGCCACCAGCAGCGAACTGACCGTCGCATCGGCCTGGCCCTTGACGATCAGTTCCATGCCCTCAGCGGGACTGCGCACCTCCACCAGAGTTAATCGTGGCACGCGCCGCTCCAGGTATGCGCGCAACGGATGCCCGCGATAAATGGCCAGTCGTTTACCCTGTAAATCGTCGCGGCTGCGCGGGCTGCCGGCCGTTGTCGCACTGATCAGCACAAACGGGTTGTTCAGGTAGGCGCGGGTAAACTGCAGCTCGGCTTCACGCTCGCTGCTCGGCGTCACCACCGGCAACACGTCGAGCTCACCGGCCTGGAGCTGTTCGATCTGGCGGTCCAGCGAACGCCCCCCGAACCACGTCGAATTGCAAACCGGTGCGCTGGCTGATCAGGTTGAGCAGCTGTGCCGACAGACCACTGAAACGGCCCTCGGCATCAAAAAAACTCAGCGGCGCAAAGTCCTCGATCACCCCCACGCGCACCACCGGGTGCTGCGCCAACCAATCCTGCTCACTGGCACTCAGACGTACCCGCGACTGCGCGGCCATCTGCGCGCGCCCTGCGCTCCAGCGTTGCTCGATAAGCTGACGACGTTCCATGGGAATCGCCGCCAGTGCCTTGTCGATGATGCGTTTGAGGCGTACTTCACTGCGCCGCAGGGCGAAACCGAAGGCGTTGGCATCCAGCCCTGACGGCCCGGCCAATTGCAGGTCATTGCGATAATTGGTGTTGATCAGGTAATTGGTGCTGATCAGATCGCCCAGGTAGCCATCATCGACACCGAAAGCCACTGCCCCCCAGTGCGTCCATCGCCGAGGGATAGCGCAGCACCTGCGCCTTGGGATAGAACGCCTGCACACTGGCCAGCGGCAGATAGTCCTCGACCATGGCGATGCGTTTGCCGGCCAGGTCCGCCGGCAACGTTTCGTCTAACCGGGTCACCAGCATCGGCTGATCGTCGGCGTAAGTTCGCGACAGCACAAAGTCGGGGTCGGCGAGTTCAAAGCTGTTGGAGGTGCCCAGCAGGTCGAGTTCGCCCTGTTTGAGCGCAGCCATGACTTGCTCGCGATTGGCGAAACGTTGCACATCGATGCGCACCCCGAGCAGTTGCGCCAGCAGGTCGGCGTAATCGGCGGTGAGCCCTTCCAGCTCGTGTTGATTGCGGGTGATTTCGAACGGCGGATAGTCCGCACCGGAAATGCCCATGCGCAAGACCGGATGCTGGCGTAACCACTGACGGTCACGCTCATCGAGCGCGACAGGGATATTGTCCAGTTCGGCCTGGGCCAACAGTTCCAGGTGCTGCGCCGGCTCACTGGCCCAAGAGGTGGCCGTGATGCTCAACCACAGGACACAGCACCAGCCTTGCAGATTCATCAGGTCACTCAGAGCAGATGATTGCGTTTGGCGAGTTCACGCAAGTGCACCGTCGAGGTGATCCCGAGTTTTTTCATCAAACGGGTTTTGTAGGTGCTGACGGTTTTATGGCTCAGGTGCGTGTCTGCGGCGATCATTTTGTTGGCTTTGCCATGCGCCAATTGCACAAGGATATTCAACTCACGATTGGACAGGTCGTCGATCATCTGTTTTTCGCTGCGGTGCAAAGGGGTCGACGTATAGTCCTTGTCAGACGACGCCGCAAAATAGGCATAGCCTGACATCAACGCCTGAATTGCCTTGTGCAATTGCAGCAACTGGTTGGTTTTGGCCACGAAGCCCAAGGCACCGGCACGCAAGCAGCGGTCCTGATAATACTGCGGGTCCTGAGAGGTGAAGATCAGCACCTTGCATTTGGGGTCGATGGCCTTCAGCCGTTCCAGCAGCTCCAGGCCACCGATCCCCGGCAACTTGAGGTCGAGCACCACCAGGTTGGGTTTGTGCTCACGATTCAGGGCCAGGGCTTCGCTGGCGCTCGCGGCCTCGTGAATCTCCTTGAATCGCTCGGTCTGGAGTACGAGTCTCACGGCTGCGCGCACCACCGGATGATCGTCGACGATCAGCGCTGACTTCATGACGGCTCCCCGTGCAACTACCTGACAAAGGCGCCACAGCGTCGGATGCTGCGGACGCCGTTGCTGTGCAAAGACTGTTACACGGGAATCACGCGGGATCTACCTGTCAGATCTGACAGTTGCAGCAAACGCCAAACCGTGCGCAAGCCCGGCGCTGCAGGGCCGATGCCGGGTTCCAGGCATTCGCTGCGCACACCAGCGGACAATCGGCCCGACCCATCAGGTGCTTGATCGCCGCCAGGTCGGGCAGTGCGACATGGCTGATCTGCATGTTCTCCTGAGCAAAACCTGCCGGCGTCTGCATCGGGGCCGAAGGTTCGTTGTAGATCAGCACATGACGGACATGCGGGTTGTTCAGGAAAAAGCCCGACAGATCCAGCGACCCGGTCGCCAGTTCGGCATTGATGACTACGGCATCGAAGGGGTCGCAGCCGTACTCCACCAGCGTCAGCAACTCCAGCAGACTCTGCACCGGAGCGACGCGGAAGTATTCGAGATGGTTGAACAGCCGCTCGATTTTCATTCGGTGAAAATGCTGCGGATCGGCAATCAGGATGCGCAGGGTTTTATTGATCATGCTCGATGTCCCGAAGCTCGGAGGTGGCGCGCCAAGACTACGCATCTCGCCGGAACAGCTCTGTAGGACCTTTCCTAAAAATCCGCTCATTCGTCTGTTCCTTTGCCGTGGTTGCGCCGTTGCAGCCAGTTCAACAGATCGACCCCGGCCATCGGCCGTGCGTACCAGTAGCCCTGCCCTTGCGTGCAGCCCAGCGCCAGCAGTTCGCGACGTTGCGCGGCGGTTTCGATGCCTTCGATGACCACGCTCATGCCCAGGGCTTCGCCCAACGCCAGGGTGCTGCTGATGGCCGCGCGACAACGGGGTTCATGCGCAAGGTTGTGAATGAAATCGGCGTCGAGCTTGATCTCGTTGAAGGGCAACTGACACAGGCGCTGCAACGAAGAGAATCCGGCGCCGAAGTCATCGATCGACAAGCGACAGCCCATCATCCGCAACCGCACCAGCGTCTCCAGGCTGGTGGCCGGTGCTTCGGGCAGGCCGCTTTCGGTCAGCTCGAAGGTCAGGCCCGAACCGCTGCTTGCCTGTTCGGCCAGCAGGCTGTTCAACGTCGACGTCAGTTGCGCATTGGCCAGTTGCACGGTTTGCAGGTTGAACGCCACGTTCAGGACACAACCGTGCGCCCGGGCGCTGCGCTGCATCTGCAAGTCGCACAGGGCGGTGTCCACCGAGTTCATGACAGCGGCGGCGATTGTAATCGCCGAGAGCCACGCCGAATGGCAGCCCGATATTGTTGCCTTATTCGGTGGTACTCGGACTCCAGAACGCCTGCACCACCAGCGCTGAAGTCGAGATTCGCGCCACCAGTGCGTCCAGCTCGTCACCGTCCACCGAGGTGGTCGCCAGCGTCGCTTCGATCTCGATTTCGTCGGCACCGAAGGCATGTACATCGACGTCGCTGGCCGGGTAATTGCTGCGTTCCAGCTCGGCTTCGAGCAGGGCGAACACGGCTTTCTGCTGCGAGCGCCGGGCGATCACGTAAACGATGTTGGTGACTTCGGCCGAGACCACGTCCAGTGGCTGGCGGTTGATGTTGTTGACGATCGGCCGCAGCAGGGTGTTGGCGGCGAGGATGAACAGCGTGCCGAGCACCGCTTCGGCCAACAGATCAGCCCCGGCGCAGGCGCCGACGGCGGCGGAAGTCCACAAGGTTGCGGCGGTGTTGAGGCCACGGACGTTACCTTCCTCGCGCATGATCACGCCTGCGCCGAGAAAGCCGATGCCGGAAACCACGTACGCGACCACCCGCACCGCGCCTTCTGCGCCGCCGAGACGGTTGGCCATGTCGACGAAAATCGCCGCACCGACCGCCACCAGCACGTTGGTGCGCAGGCCGGCGGTGCGTTGCCGGTACTGGCGCTCGAAACCGATCAGGCCACCGAGGATGAACGCCGCGCTGAGGCTGACGAGGGTGTCGAGCAGCGAGGTGAGGTTGAGGTTGTTGATGGCTTGCATGATGAAGCTCCTTGAATAGTCCACAGTCCCTTTGTCGGGCTTGCTGCCAATTCACTTGAAATACCCGTTCCCTGTAGGAGCTGCCGCAGGCTGCGATCTGTTGATTTTGTTTGTAAAAGACAAGATCAACAGATCGCAGCCTGCGGCAGCTCCTACAGGGGCAGCATTACTGCCAGCCGAACCGGCGGATGTAGAAGCCTTTTACCGCCTGGGTCAACGCCATGTACGCCAGCAGGATCATCGGCAGGAACACGAAGTACAGCGACGGCAGTGCCTGCAGTTTGAAGTAGTTCGCCAGAGGCCCCATCGGCAGGAAGATCCCGACCGCCATGATGATCCCGGTCATCACCAGCAGCGGCATGGCTGCACGGCTTTGCAGGAACGGAATCTTCGGCGTGCGGATCATGTGCACGATCAGCGTCTGGGTCAGCAGCCCCACCACGAACCAGCCGGACTGGAACAGCGTCTGGTGATCCGGGGTGTTGGCATCGAACACGTACCACATCAAGGCGAACGTGGTGATGTCAAAGATCGAACTGATCGGCCCGAAGAACAGCATGAAGCGCCCGACATCCGCCGGCTGCCAGCGCTGTGGCTTTTTCAGCATCTCGTCATCGACGTTGTCGAACGGAATGGCGATCTGCGAAATGTCGTAGAGCAGGTTCTGTACCAGCAGGTGCATCGGCAACATCGGCAGGAACGGAATGAACGCACTGGCCACCAGCACCGAGAACACGTTGCCGAAGTTGGAGCTGGCCGTCATCTTGATGTACTTGAGCATGTTGGCGAAGGTGCGGCGCCCTTCGAGCACGCCCTCCTCCAACACCATCAGGCTCTTTTCCAGGAGGATGATGTCAGCGGCTTCCTTGGCGATGTCCACCGCGCTGTCCACCGAAATACCGATGTCGGCGGTACGCAGCGCCGGGGCGTCGTTGATGCCGTCGCCCATGAAACCGACCACATGGCCGTTGCCTTTGAGGATGCGCACGATGCGCTCCTTGTGCGACGGCGTGAGCTTGGCGAAGACGTTGGTTTTCTCCACCGCCACGGCCAGTTCGGCATCGCTCATGCGCTCGATGTCGTTGCCCATCAGCAAGCCCTGTTGCGCGAGGCCGACTTCGCGGCAAATCTTCGCGGTCACCAGTTCGTTGTCACCGGTCAGCACTTTGACCGCGACGCCGTGCTCGGCCAGCGCCTTGAGCGCCGGCGCAGTGCTTTCCTTGGGTGGATCGAGGAACGCCACGTAACCGATCAGCGTCAGTTCCTGCTCATCCGCCAGGCTGTAAGTGTCGCGACCTTCCGGCATCGAACGGGCAGCCACCGCCACCACGCGCAAGCCTTCAGCGTTGAATGCTGCGGTGACCTGACGAATCCGGGTCAGCAATTCATCGCTCAAGGCTTCTTCGACTTCGCCGTGCTGCACACGGGTGCACACCGCCAACACTTCTTCCACCGCGCCTTTGCAGATCAGCAGATGCGGTTCACCACGCCCTTCGACCACCACCGACATGCGCCGGCGATTGAAGTCGAACGGGATCTCATCAACCTTGCGAAACGCCGTGCCAACCTTCAGTTCGCGATGGATTTCCACGTGTTCCAGCACCGCCACGTCGAGCAGGTTTTTCAGCCCGGTCTGGTAGTAGCTGTTGAGGTAGGCCTTTTCCAGCACATCGTCGGAGTCTTCACCCCAGACGTCGACATTGCGCGCGAGGAAGATCTTGTCCTGGGTCAGGGTGCCGGTCTTGTCGGTGCACAGCACATCCATGGCGCCGAAGTTCTGGATCGCGTCCAGACGTTTGACGATGACCTTTTTGCGCGACAGGAACACCGCACCTTTGGCCAGCGTCGAGGTGACGATCATCGGCAGCATTTCCGGGGTCAGGCCCACGGCAATCGACAGCGCGAACAGCAGCGCTTCGGTCCAGTCGCCCTTGGTGAAACCGTTGATGAACAGCACCAGCGGCGCCATGACGAACATGAAGCGGATCAGCAGCCAGCTGACTTTGTTCACGCCCAGCTGGAACGAGGTCACCGCGCGGTCAGTTGCGCCCACACGCTGTGCCAACGCGCCGAAATAGGTGCTGTTGCCCGTGGTGAGAATCACCGCCACCGCCGTGCCGGACACCACGTTGGTGCCCATGAACAGAATGTTCTCCAGCTCCAGCGGATTGCGCGTGTCGCGGTCGGCCTGACGGGCAAACTTTTCCACCGGCATCGATTCGCCGGTCATCGCCGCCTGGCTGACGAACAGATCCTTGGCGCTGAGCACCCGACAGTCAGCGGGAATCATGTCGCCGGCCGACAGCACGATCAGGTCGCCCGGCACCAGCTGCTTGATCGGCAGTTCGATGCGCGGCTCGTCGCGGCGCATCACCGTGGCGGTGTTACTGACCATCGCCTTGAGCGCGTCGGCGGCCTGGTTGGATTTGCTTTCCTGCCAGAAGCGCAGCAGCGTCGACAGCACCACCATGGAGAAAATCACCGTGGCGGCTTTCAGGTCTTCGGTCAGCCAGGAGATCACCGCCAACAGGGTCAGCAGCAGGTTGAACGGGTTTTTGTAGCAGTGCCACAGGTGAGTCCACCATGGCAGCGGCTGCTCGTGTTCGACTTCGTTGAGGCCGTACTGCGCGCGCAGTGCGTCGACTTCAAAATCGGTCAGGCCGTCGGTGTGAGTGCCCAGCGACGAGAGCAGTTCGCCGCTGTCGCGATGGGCCGCATCGACCAGGGTGTTGGCCAGCGTGGGCGGGACTTCACGGCTGACCGTGGTGTCGTTGATCGATTCCAGCAGCGCCAGACGGCGGAAGTGCCGGGCGATGTGGCGTGTGCGCAGGAAGCCTGCGAAAAATTCCTTGAGCGTAAGTTTCATGGCTGTTGCCCCTATGGTCAGCCGGGAAACCGTCGAGCAGGTACGACCATGCCTCGTTCACCGGAAAATCCGGCACGGCAAGGCTTGGCGCGCCGGTCAGAAAAGACAGGCGTGTCGATAGGTTTGCGATCGCGACCACACGGTCGAAATCACATACTTTCAGTGTCGATGAGAAGGACGTCGGGACATGGTCTCAACTGACCATGATCGGGATGCCGCTGCTCGCTTTACGGCGAGACAACGGCAGAGAAAGGCTGCGCGTTATCTTGCCGAGAATCTGCCGGTTACCGAGACCGGCCGACAACTGTCACTCGAACAAGTACCCACTGTGGGTCTCCGCTATTGATGAAAACGCGCGAAGCTTACGCCTCGATGATTGGAGAGTAAACCCGCAAAAGGAAGTGTGTCGGGGAATGTGGCGGGTGTTCAGGAAGGGTTCAGGATTCAGATTTTTCGCTGGCCTCCAGGGCCCTATCGCGGGCAAGCCCGCTCCCACAAGAATCTCCAGTGAATACAAGTTTTGCATCCGACACAGATCCTGTGGGAGCTGGCTCGCCAGCGATTGCGGTGTATCAGGCAAAGCAGATTCAGCTGGCCGTCGCCAACAACAGATCCGCCATCGAACGATGCCCACGGTTCTTGCCATGCTCATACAGCGAACCGGCAATCTCGTCGGCACGCACCGGCAACACCGACAGCAAGGTGTCGCTCAGACCATGGCTGGCCTGGCAGAAGCCCTGCATGTAGATGCCGGCCTTGCAGCGTTCGTCGGTGATCAGTTTGTAGTTGCGATCGACCTCGAAGTCACCGAGGTACTCCTCCAGCGGTGCCAACAGTTTGCGGTGCATCTGCCGCTCGTAACCGGTGGCCAGGACCACGGCGTCATAGATACGCACGCTGACTTCGCCGGTAGCGTTATTGCGCACCGCCAGTTCGATGCCGCGCTCGGTGGCGCTGGCGCTCTCGACGGTGGTCAGGGTGCGGAACGCATGGCGGGCGATGCCCGAGACTTTCTGCCGATAGAAGATGCCGTAGATGCGTTCGATCAGGTCGATGTCCACCACCGAGTAGTTGGTGTTGTGGTACTCGTTGACCAGGCGCTCACGCTCGGCGCTGTTTTGCTGGAACACCAGATCGGTGAACTCCGGCGAGAACACTTCGTTGACGAACGGGCTGTCGTCCGCAGGCTTGAGCGCCGAGCCGCGCAGGATCATGTCCACTTGCACCGACGGGAACGAATCGTTCAGATCGATGAAGGCTTCCGCCGCGCTCTGCCCGCCGCCGATGATCGCAATGCTCATCGGTTGATTGTTGATGCAAGGCTGCTTGGCCATCTGCGACAGATACTGCGAGTGGTGGAATACGCGGCTGTCACCCTTCAGCGCCTTGAACGCCTCCGGAATACGCGGCGTGCCACCGGCACTGACCACCACCGAACGCGCGGTGCGCACGAACTGCTGGCCTTCGCTGTCGCGGGAAATCACGCGCAACGCTTCAACCTGATGGTTGTGCAGCACCGGTTCGATGGTCAGCACTTCTTCGCCATAGCGGCTCTGCTCGGTGAACTGCCCGGCGACCCAGCGCAGGTAATCGTTGTACTCCATGCGGCACGGATAGAAGGTGCCGAGGTTGATGAAGTCCACCAGGCGGCCGTGAGCCTTCAGGTAATTGACGAACGAGTACGGACTGGTCGGGTTGCGCAGGGTCACCAGATCCTTGAGGAAGGAAATCTGCAATTCGCTTTGGGTCGACAGGGTGTTGCCGTGCCAGCTGTAGTCGGCCTGCTTGTCGAGGAACAGCACATCCAGCTCGCCGTGGGTCGGGCCACGCTCTTGCAGAGCGATGGCCAGCGCCAGGTTCGAAGGGCCGAAACCGACGCCGATCAGGTCGTGAAAGATGGGCGATGCAATTGCCTGAGTCATTTCCAGTGTCCTCTGGATGAACCCCTCAACAAGGGGAAAGGAGAGCCTAAGTGACCCGACTGGCCTTGAGCAGGACAGCAGGTCGTCTGTTGAGTAGGAACGAGGACAGGGAAATAAAATTTAGCGACGGCGGCTCAATGGGCATCCCATTGCTTGATGCGCAGGCGGCAATGCTTCATCGCATTGACGATGTGTTTTTCCACCAGTGCCTTGGAAATCCCCAGCTGTTCGGCGATCTGCGGGTGCGACAGGCCTTCGATCTTGCGCAGCAGAAAACTGTCGCGGCACAGCGGCGGCAATTCTGCCAGGGCGCGCTGGAGCATCTCCAGACGCTGGCCGTGATCGAGGGTGCCGTGGGGCGACGGGGTGAAATAACGCTCTTCGCTGTCGAGCACTTCCAGCGGCTCGACCTGACGCAAGGCGTTGCGCCGATGATCATCGATCACCAGATTCAGCGCAGTGCGATAGAGAAACGCCCGGGGCTGCTCGATGGGCGTGTCGCTGGAGCGTTCCAGTACGCGCACATAAGCGTCATGCACCACATCTTCGGCGACCTGACGGTTGCCGAGCTTGGCGTTCAGGAAACACACCAGCTCGCGATAGTAGTTTTCCAACATGACTCCCGGCCGCTTCGATGCGGATTCGATCCTTGAGCACACTGATCGACGGCCCCGCAAACACGGGTAGCAAGATAGTGCCAACTTGAGGTGCGTAATTTATAGTAATTCTCATATAGATTTAAAGTGGCGTTTGTCATTGCCGGCCAAATAGTGCCGTTCTATACCTGTAACATCCTGTGTCTTCGCTTAAATTCCCCTGCGCATTCATCGTTTACAGGACAGCTCCCCGTGTCTGTCGTGCCCTGCGACAGCGTTCAGCGGCTGCGCGCTGTGGCGTGCAGCCGAACGACGGGCCGAATTCCACTGGCCGGAACCCTGCATGAAACGTCCCCGCCCCGCCCGACGCGCCCTGCTCGCAGCCCTGTGTCTGATTCCCGTTGTTGCCTACGCCGCGTGGCAAATCATGCCGCCGGGCCGCGAGCGCTTCGCCACCGTTCAAGTCAGCCGTGGCGACATTGAAAGCAGCGTCACCGCGCTGGGCACCCTGCAACCGCGCCGCTATGTCGATGTCGGTGCGCAGGCCTCCGGGCAGATCCAGAAAATCCACGTCGAAGTCGGTGACGTGGTCAAGGAAGGTCAACTGCTGGTGGAAATCGATCCGTCCACGCAGAAGGCCAGGCTCGACGCCGGGCGCTTCTCCATCGAAAACCTCAAGGCGCAATTGCAGGAGCAGCGCGCCCAGCATGAGCTGGCGCAGCAGAAGTATCAGCGGCAGCAGCATCTCGCCGCCGGCGGCGCCACTCGTGAAGAAGACGTGCAGACCGCCCGCGCCGAACTGAAAGCCACTCAGGCCCGCGTCGACATGTTCCAGGCACAGATCCGCCAGGCTGAAGCGAGCCTGCGCAGTGATCAGGCTGAACTCGGCTACACGCGGATTTATGCGCCGATGGCCGGCACCGTGGTCGCCCTCGACGCCCGCGAAGGCCAGACCCTCAACGCGCAACAGCAGACGCCGCTGATCCTGCGCATCGCCAAGCTGTCACCGATGACCGTGTGGGCCGAAGTTTCCGAGGCCGACATCGGTCATGTCAAACCGGGCATGACCGCCTACTTCACCACCCTCAGCGGCGGTCAGCGGCGCTGGAGCAGCACCGTACGGCAGATTCTGCCGGTGCCGCCCAAGCCGCTGGATCAGACCAGCCAGGGCGGTGGCAGCCCGGCCAGCAGCAGTAAAAGCGGCAGCGCCCGCGTTGTGCTGTACACGGTTTTGCTCGACGTTGATAACGCCGACAACGCCTTGATGGCCGAGATGACCACCCAGGTATTTTTCGTCGCCAATCAGGCCAAAGGCGTGCTTACCGCACCGGTCGCCGCGTTGCAGGGCAGCACTAGCGCCAACCTGCAGACCGCGCAGGTGGTCGCGGCCAACGGCGACATCCAGCAACGCGAGGTGCGCACCGGCATCAGCGACCGGCTCAAGGTGCAGATTGTCGACGGCCTCAACGAAGGCGATCACTTGTTGATTGGCCCGGTCGACGGCAACGGAGGCTGAATGCAAACGCCTCTGATCGACCTGCAGGACATTCGCAAATCCTACGGTGGCGGTGACGCTCCGGAGGTTCACGTGCTGCGCGGCATCGACCTGTCGATCCATGCCGGTGAATTCGTGGCGATTGTCGGCGCATCCGGCTCCGGCAAATCGACCCTGATGAATATCCTCGGCTGCCTCGACCGCCCGACCTCCGGCGAGTACCGCTTCGCCGGGGAAAACGTCGCTGGCCTCGACAGCGACGAGCTGGCCTGGCTGCGCCGCGAAGCCTTTGGATTTGTATTCCAGGGCTATCACCTGATTCCGTCCGGCTCGGCCCAGGAAAACGTCGAGATGCCGGCGATCTATGCCGGCACCCCGGCTGCCGAGCGTCACGCCCGCGCCGCCGCCCTGCTCGACCGCCTCGGTCTGGCCTCGCGCACCGGCAATCGTCCGCATCAGTTGTCCGGTGGCCAACAGCAACGGGTGTCGATTGCCCGGGCGTTGATGAACGGTGGCCACATCATCCTCGCCGACGAACCCACCGGCGCCCTCGACAGCCACAGCGGCAAAGAGGTGATGGCGCTGCTCGATGAACTGGCGAGCCTGGGCCACGTGGTGATCCTCATCACCCACGACCGCGAAGTCGCGGCCCGGGCCAAACGCATCATCGAAATCCGCGACGGCCTGATCATCAGCGACAGCGCCCGCGACAACCCAGAAGCTCAGACCAGCGCCAACCCCGGCGCCCTGCAAGCGGTGGATCTGCGCCAGCGTCTGGCCGACGGCGCCGAAGCCACCGGCGCCTGGAAAGGCGAACTGGTCGATGCCCTGCACGCCGCGTGGCGAGTGATGTGGATCAACCGCTTTCGCACAGCGCTGACCCTGCTCGGGATCATCATCGGCGTGGCGTCGGTGGTGGTCATGCTGGCGGTCGGCGAAGGCAGCAAACGCCAGGTGATGGCGCAGATGGGCGCCTTCGGTTCGAACATCATTTACCTGAGCGGCTCGGCGCCCAACCCGCGCACGCCGCCGGGGATCATCACCCTCGACGAGGTGCACGCGTTGGCCAGCCTGCCGCAAGTGCAGCGGATCATGCCGGTCAACGGCGCCGAGGCCGGCGTACGTTACGGTAATGCCGACCACCTGAGTTACGTCGGTGGCAACGACACCCACTTTCCGGCGATCTTCAACTGGCCGGTGGTGCAAGGCAGTTACTTCACCGAGGCCGATGAGCAGAACGCTGCAGCCGTCGCGGTGATCGGCCACAAGGTCCGCAGCAAACTGCTCAAGGATGTGCCGAACCCGATCGGCCAATTCATCCTGATCGAGAATGTGCCGTTCCAGGTGGTCGGCGTGCTCGCGGAAAAAGGCGCCAGCTCCGGCGACTCCGACAGTGATAATCGCATCGCCATCCCTTATTCGGCGGCCAGCGTCCGGCTGTTCGGCACACGCAATCCGGAATACGTGGCCATCGCCGCCGCCGACGCGCGCAAGGTCAAGGACACCGAGCACGCCATCGAGCAACTGATGCTGCGCCTGCACAACGGCAAGAAGGACTTCGAACTGACCAATAACGCCGCGATGATTCAGGCCGAGGCGCGCACCCAGAACACCCTGTCGCTGATGCTCGGCTCGATTGCCGCGATCTCGCTGCTGGTCGGCGGGATCGGGGTGATGAACATCATGCTGATGACCGTGCGTGAGCGGACTCGCGAGATCGGCATTCGCATGGCCACCGGCGCCCGCCAGCGCGACATCCTCCGGCAGTTCCTCACCGAAGCGGTGATGCTCTCGGTGGTCGGCGGCCTTGCCGGCATCGCCCTGGCGCTGCTCGTCGGCGGCGTGCTGATCCTCAGCGAAGTGGCCGTGGCTTTTTCCATGATGGCGGTGCTCGGTGCCTTCGGTTGCGCCCTGGTCACCGGTGTTGTCTTCGGCTTCATGCCTGCCCGCAAAGCTGCCCGGCTCGACCCGGTCACGGCCCTTACCAGTGAATGATCGATCTATGAAACCGCGCCTCAGCCTGTTGACCGTGTGCCTGTTGCTCAGCGCCTGCGGCAGTCCCGTCCAGCGTCCCGACAGCGGCGTGCAGCCGCCCGCCGCCTGGCAATCGGCGCCGGCGGCCAGCCTTGCGCGCAACAACCCGCAATGGTGGACGCAATTTGGCAGCCCGGAACTGGATCGCCTGATCGAACAGGCGCGCGTCGGCAGTTTCGACCTCGCGGCCGCCGTTGCTCGCGTGCGTCAGGCGCAGGCGGGTACCGTCATCGCTGGCGGCTCACAGCTGCCGGAGGTCAAGGCCGGCCTGAATGCCAATCGGCAGAAACTGCTGCGCGGCAATGGCTACAGCCAACTCGATGCCAACAGCAGCAACAAGGCGGTGGACTATTTCGATACCAACCTGAGCGCCACCTACGAAATCGATTTCTGGGGCGGCAAACGCGCGTCGCGCGACAGTGCCCAGTTCGCCCTGCAGGCCAGCGAATTCGACCGGGCGACGGTCGAGCTGACAGTGCTCAGCAGCGTTGCCAGTACGTATGCGCAAACCTTGTCGCTGCGCGAGCAGAGTCGCATCGCCGAACTCAATCTGGCCAACGCACAAAGCGTACTGAAACTGGTGCAGACGCGGTTTGATTCAGGCTCCGCCACCGCACTGGAACTGGCCCAGCAGAAAAGCCTGGTCGCCGCCCAGCAATGGCAATTGCCGCGCGTGCAACAGCAAGCCCAGGACGCGTTGATCAGCCTCGCCGCCCTGCTTGGCCGACCGGTGCAGCAACTGTCGGCGACAGAGTCCTTCGATCACCTGCAATGGCCAGATATCGCCGCCGGCGTGCCCAGCGAGTTGCTCACCCAGCGTCCGGACATCGCCCGCGCCGAAGCACAACTGGCCGCCGCCGAAGCTGACGTCAAAGTCGCTCGCGCGGCCATGTTGCCGGCACTGACCCTGACCGCCCAACTCGGCTCGGGCGCCAATCAGTTCGACGATTTGATTCGCAGCCCTTTCTATAACCTGACCGCCGGACTGGTCGCACCGATTTTCAATAACGATCGCCTCGGCGCTGAGCGCGACAAGGCCACGGCGCGCCAGCAAGAGCTGCTGGAGACCTACCGTGGGGCGATCATCAACGGGTTCGCCGATGTGGAAAAAGCGCTCAATAGCATTCGTCGCCTGGATGAGCAGCGGCTGTGGCAGAACGATGAACTGAATCAGGCGCAGACCGCGTTCGACATCGCCCAGAGCCGTTACCAGGCCGGGGCTGAAGACTTGCTGACTGTCCTCGAAACCCAGCGCACCTTGTACGCAGCGCTGGATCAGAACGTGCAACTGCGCCTGGCGCGGATGCAGGCGAGCATTGCGCTGTACAAGGCGCTTGGTGGCGGGTGGCAGACCTTGTAATTGCGGCGACTGACAGATCGCCTTCGCGAGCAGGCTCGCTCCCACATTTGAACGCGTTCCATCAGTAAGAATGCGTTCTCATGTAGAAGTCAGCCCGGACATTGTGGGCTGACACCTGAACCTGTGGGAGCGAGCCTGCTCGCGAATGATCGATGACGCAGCCCTCAAGCCGGGCTGGTTTTAGCCTTCAGATTGCGCGCATACCATGGCCGTTGCGGCACGCGGCGGAACAGGCCGGCGAGTTTTTCCTCGTCGGTGATGAAGGTGATGCGCAGCGCCAGCTTCATGGTTTCCGGATCCATCTCCACCGACTTGCCCACCTGCAATCCCGGCGTGGTACTGCAACCATGGGTGATCGGCCCGAGCCACGGGTCATCGACTTCCACCCAGCGCCCCGGGGCAAACCATGGCACGCCATTGACCTGCAGCCGCGTGACTTCGCCCGGGTGAAAACGCTCGTGGGCGCGGAACCAGTCCTCGATGCGATCATCGATCCAGCCATGGAAATGCCAGAACGTCGGGTTGACGTGGGAAGAAAACGGATCGCCAAGGAAGTCGTTTTCGGCGTTGTACCAGCGGGCCGCGAAGTCCGCCGGATCGCGGGCAAACGGCACCGGCTGACCGTTGGACGGATCGCGCGGCACGGAGGCCCAGCGCATGTGCAGCCAGTCGTGCAGGCCCAGTTCGACTTCGGAGCCAAACTGGCCGAGGGTGAGCCGGGCCAGATACGCAGGATCGCGGTACTGCGACTCCCAGACCTGGAAGTTGCTTTCGTAGGTTTCGGCGGTCTTGATGTCGCTGACCCATTGGCTGAATTCGTCATCGCCCGCCGCCGTCCAGGTGGGTGGCAAGGCTGAGCCGTCGTGGTTGTCGAAATAGCGGGCGAAGCCGACGCGGTCGCGGATCAGCTCCGGCTGCGGCAGCGGGAAGAATTCCCACGACGGCAGATCCTGCATCGACCGCGCCGTCCCGAGCATGTGCCGGTGCATGAAGAAAAAGTCCACACCCGAGCCATTGCGATCCTTGCGCGGGCCACGGGCATCGCGCTCCTTGTCGCGCGGGCCAGGCTGCCAGCCGATGCCGCGCAAGGCTTCGCGTTTGTCCTCGGGCAGCTTGTGCCACTTGTCCCGGGTCGCATGCCACAACTGGTGAAACAGGCGATGCTCGGGCGAGATCAACCACGCCAGCAACGTCGGGTTGAGCGGCGTGCGCTCGCGCGCTTCGGGAAACAGCCGCTTGACGGCGACAAAGCGGTTGTCCTGCGCCGGCAAGGCCAGCGACCGGTCCAGGCGCAAGGCCTTGCCGCTGAGGGTGCCACTGCCGGCATTGCCGAAGTCAGCCCAGACCTCATCGAGGATCATCTCCAGCTCATAGCTGATCTGGCCATCGGCGCCGATCAGGCGCCAGCTCAGCTTCGCCGCATCGGCTTTCGCGAGGTCGCCCAGAATTCGATAACGCGGGGTTTCAGCGGAACGCAGGCGCTCGGGCGTGTCGAGAAAACCGCACACCCCGCGCCCCTTCTGGCCGATGTCGAGAAACACTTGCAGGCCCTTGAGCGGCAAGCCCTCGAGGCCGGCATCGGCACCTTCGAAACGGATATCCCACACCCCGCGCAACGCATTCGCCAGGCGCTGCCCGGCCCTGTCCGCGACGTCGAAAGACGCTTCGCCCGGGGTGATCGTCGGGTCCGGCTTCGTCCATTCACGATGCCCGAAATACGCCGCAGGCACGGCAGCGCCGGTCAGCGCCAGGCCCGCCATGAACCATCGTCGAGAAATCTTCATTGCCCTACCTGTGTCAGCCATGAAGCAGGCTTTATCCAAGCTAGAACGTTTGTTGCCCCGGCAAATTTAACGCGCCCGGCGATGATGACCCGTGGCGAGGGGATTCATCCCCGATGAGTTGCGAAGCAACTCCCATCCGACGCTGCCGGCGACACTAGAAGTGACAGCGCTGGCAGGCTTTGCGAGCGCTTCGCACTCGATCGGGGATAAATCCCCTCGCCACAGCACCAAGCTTAAATTTTGCCGCCAACCACTCGTTCTTCCCAGATAGCGAAGGCCCCCGCGCCTGCACCTCGATGGCGAACCTGACTGAGATGGCAATGACAAAAACCACGTTCGAAAAAAGGCTCTATTCCATCGGCCTGCCGTTGGCCCTGGCGATCGGCGCCGGTGCAGGCTTTGCCGTGTGGCACCACTGGTTCAAGGAC